>JAGAJV010000167.1 GCA_017625915.1 Clostridia bacterium | reverse complement strand
TGGCATACCATTTGTTTCTACTGATACTGCAGCTGTGGTAAGAGCGGCAGAAATTGATGCTGATGTGGTTTTAATGGCAAAGAATATTGATGCTATTTATACCGCTGATCCAAGAAAGGATAAAAACGCACAAAAGATTTCAAGCATTACATATAAGGAAGTATTGGCAAGAGGCTTACAGGCGATGGATTCAACCGCCACATCATTTGCAATGGATAACAATATTTCTATTCATGTATTTGGTCTTGATAAATGTGAAAATATTTATAATGTTATAATGGGTGCTGAAATGGGCACCGTAGTGAAGGGAGAAAATTAAAATGAAGCTTGATACTAAGGTTTATGAAGAAAAAATGAAAAAATCTATTGAGTCATATAAATATGATTTAGGCTCAATTAGAGCTGGACGTGCTAATGCATCCGTTCTTGAAAGAATTAATGTTGATTATTACGGAGTGCCTACGCCGGTTACACAAATCGGTACTGTATCTGTTTCTGATGCTAGAACAATAGTTATTCAGCCATGGGATTCTTCTACCTTAAAGGGCATTGAAAAAGCTATTTTAGCATCTGATCTTGGAATTACACCTGCAAATGATGGTAAGGTTATTAGACTTGTTTTTCCACAGTTAACAGAGGATAGAAGAAAAGAACTTAAAAAGCAGGTTTCTAAGATGGGCGAGGATGCTAAGGTTGCTATCCGTAACATTAGAAGAGATGCTATGGATAAGGCTAAGGATATGAAGAAAAATAGCGAAATGACCGAGGATGAGCAAAAATCCTCTGAAAAGTCCATTCAAGACCTTACAGACAAATACATTAAGGAAATTGATGCAATTACAGCAGGCAAAGAAAAGGAAATAATGGAAATCTAAATATCAATCTGGGGTTGCCTACTAAAGATTTTTGTCTTAATGGGCAGCCCTAAATTGCAGTGAGGTATGTATGCTTTTTAAGAAAAAAACGGATTTCAAGGTTGATTCTCGATTATCACATATTGCATTTATTATGGACGGTAATGGCAGATGGGCGAAAAAAAGGGGCTTACCTAGAAAGGTCGGACACAAGTTCGGTGCCGAAGCGTTTGAAAATACGGTTAAAAACTGTCATAAGCTAGGAATTAAGACTGTTACTGTTTATGCTTTTTCAACAGAAAACTGGTCTAGACCAAAGGATGAGATTGACGCCATTATTGGTCTGATGGAAAAATATATTGAAGAGGCAAAAAAATATGAGGATATTAAAATTGTTTTTTTGGGTGATAAAAGTGTTTTACCTATTACTCTTCAAAATAGTATTATAGAATTAGAAAATAGAACTAGCCATTATGATAATACTTTAAATATTGCTTTTAATTATGGTGGACGCGCTGAAATTGTCAATGCTTGTAACGAGTTAATTAAAGAGGGTAAATCATCAGTAACAGAAGAGGATATTAATAATCATCTTTATACAAAAGCTTCCCCCGACCCTGATTTAATTGTAAGGACCGCAAATGAGTTTAGATTGTCTAATTTTCTTTTATGGCAATGTGCATATGCTGAGTTTTATATTTCCACGGCTTTATGGCCTGATTTTGATATGAAAGAGCTTCAAAAAGCTATTAAAAGCTTTTATGAACGCAAAAGAAGATTTGGTGGAATAATAGATAAATGAGGAATTTAAAATGTTAAAAAGAATAATTACTGCTATAGTGGCTATTGCAATATTTGTACCAGTGTGTGTTTTTTCAAATACGATATTTTTTCCTATAGCTATTGCAATTTTGAGCTTTGTGGGCGTTTTTGAGATGTCTAAATGCCTAGGGCTTCATAAGAATTTGTGGTTAACGATACCACTCTATATAATCGCATTGGGCGCCCCTATTTTTAGAATTTTTGTAACAAGCAACACATTTTTCTTAGCTCATATTCCTGTTGTGTTTATTGGTATGCTAATATATATTCTTGCATATGTTATGCTAAGAAAAAACAAAGATAATTTATCTGATGTGCTTACATTATACGCATTATGTATATTTGTGATAGCGGGATTCACTTCAATTGTACTTGTAAGAGCAGTTCATAATGGAGCAAAAATATATTTGCTTGCATTTTTAGGCGCTTGGATATGTGATACATTTGCATATTTTACAGGTAAGTTTTTTGGTAAACACAAATTAATTCCTGAAATTAGCCCTAAAAAGACCATTGAAGGTTCAGTGGGCGGAATTGTTTTTACAATAGGTGGATTTGCTATCTATGGCCTAATAATGAACACATATTTTGAAGCTGATCTATCATATTTAACCCTGTGTATTTATGGTTTAATTCTACCGATTATTTCACAATTTGGCGATTTGATTGCATCAAGTATAAAGCGTCAATATAATTTGAAGGACTACGGTTTTATTTTCCCAGGTCATGGTGGTGTACTAGACAGATTTGACGGAGTTTTACTTGTTGCGCCAACTCTTTATGTTTTAAATCATTTTATTGGATAAGATATGGAACGGAATAACAAAAATAATTCAATTGCGATATTAGGCTCAACCGGCTCAGTTGGAAAGCAAAGCATAGAAATTGCAAGATTACTTAACTTAAAAATTGATTTGTTAGCTTCCTCAACATCAGTTGATGAAATTGAAAAGCAAGCAAGAGAATTTAAGCCTAAATATTGTGTTTTGACAAATGAAAAATCTGCAAGCGATTTAAAAATTCGTATTGTCGACTTAAATACCAAGGTTTACAGTGGTGAAAAGAATCTTTTGGATGTAATAGAACAATCAACTGCTGATACTGCGATAAATGCTATTTCAGGCTTTGCTGGCTTAGCCCCTGCTATTTCTTGTGCGAAAAGTGGTAAAAGAATTGCAATGTCTAATAAAGAAGCGATTGTTATCGCCTACAAATTTTTAAAAGAAGAAATTAAAAAACATAATGCTGAGCTTATTCCCGTCGATAGCGAACACAGTGCAATTTTTCAATGCTTGCAGGGAAGAGCGAAAAATGATATTAAAAGGATTATTCTAACATCCTCTGGAGGACCTTTTAGAGGTAAAAATAAAGCGAAGTTAATGGGCATTAAAGCCAAGGACGCACTAGCGCATCCAACTTGGAAAATGGGCGCTAAAATTACTGTAGATAGTGCATCACTTATGAATAAGGGCTTTGAGGTAATTGAGGCTGTTCGTTTGTTTGATGTTAAGCCAGAGCAGATAAAGGTTGTAGTTCATCCCCAAAGCATAATGCATTCTGCCGTAGAATATAATGATAATAGTGTAATTGCCCAAATGGGCGCACCGGATATGCGCACTTGTATTCAATATGCGATAACTTATCCAAACAGAATGCCATCGTATGCAAATTCTCTTGATTTTGCAAAGCTTGGAAGCTTATCCTTTGAAGACCCAGATATGAATACATTCACTTTACTGCCACTTGCTTTTTATGCAATAGAGAAAGATGGTATAATCCCAACCGTTTTAAATGCTTCTGACGAGATAGCGGTAAAGTATTTTCTTGAGGAAAAAATTAAATTTACTGATATATTTGATATTGTTGAGGATGTAGTACGAAATTTTAGAAACATAGATTCTCCTACATTAGAGGATATTTTAAATGCAGATAAGGAAGCAAGAGCCTTAACAGAAGAAAAAATTAAATTATTTAGATAAACAGCTTTGTTTTATCATTTTAAGCTTCTACAAATATAACGAGGTGAAAATGATAGTTTTATATATTTTAATTGCAATTTTTATTTTTGGCTTTATGATTTTTATTCATGAGCTTGGACATTTTATATTTGCAAAAAAATTCAAGGTTGCAATTAGTGAATTTTCCATTGGTATGGGTCCTAAAATCTTTTCTAAAAAAGGTAAAGATGGAGTGGATTATTCACTAAGACTTTTTCCTATTGGTGGTTTTGTTGCCATGATTGGCGAAAGCGAGGATAGCGATGACCCAAATGCATTTAATAAAAAGCCTGCTTGGCAACGCTTTATTATAACTGCAGCTGGCGCTATAATGAACTTACTTGTTGGTATAATCGTTATGATTATTTTAACATCTACGATGAGTCGTTATGGTACAACAAAAATTGGTCAATTTTCCGAAAATGCTACAAGTAATCAACATCTTATGCTCGAGGATGAGATTGTTAAGGTTGAGAACACTAGGGTTCATACTTCAAGTGAATTAAGCTATGAGATTATGCGTAAGGGCTATGAACCTATAAGTATAACTGTTATAAGAAATGGTAACCAAATTACTATAGATAACGTTGTTTTTCCGAAAACATCTAGTGAAGGTGTTGCATTTGGCTCAATGGACTTTTTTGTATATGGCGAGGAAAGAACTTTTTTTACAGTTATAAAAAACTCATACTATTCTTGTAAATCAACAATTAAAATGATATGGGACTCGCTTTATGACTTGCTCTCTGGTAGATATGGAGTAGAACAGGTTTCGGGACCTATAGGTGTAACTGGTGCAATTACGCAAGCAGCAAAAACAAGCACATATTCACTGTTTTATTTAGTGGTAGTTATATCTATGAATTTAGGTATTTTCAATTTGTTGCCTATACCGGCGCTAGATGGGGGCTCATTACTACTTTTGTTGTTTGAAATGATTATTAGAAAGCCTATACCTCAAAGAATTGAGTATGTCATCAAAACAGTGGGCTTTATTGCATTAATGATGCTAGTTGTGTTTGTTTCATTAAAGGACATTATATTTTTGTTTAAATAAGAGGATATATGAATTACAACGATATTAGACGCAGAACAAAATGCGTAAAAATCAAAGATAAAGAAATTGGTGGAAGTGCTGATATTTTGATCCAATCTATGACTAACACCGACACCTTAGATTATGATAGCACAATTAAACAGATTAAAGCTTTAGAGAATGCAGGCTGCGACATTGTAAGAATTACAGTACCAACCATTGAAGCTGCTAAAACAATAAAGAAAATTAAGGATTCAGGTGTAAATGTTCCCATTGTAGCAGATATTCATTTTGATTATCGTGTGGCGCTTGAATGTGTAAAATATGGTGTTGATAAAATTCGTATTAATCCCGGCAATATTGGTGAGGATTGGAAGGTAAGAGAGGTTACATCTGCTTGTAAGAGTGAGGGTATTCCTATAAGAATAGGCGTAAATGGTGGCTCATTAGAAAAGCATATTTTAGAAAAATACTCAAGTCCAACACCTGAGGCTCTTGCTGAAAGCGCATTTTATCATGCGAATTTGCTTGAAAAATTTGGCTTTTATGACACAGTTTTATCCGTAAAATCTTCTAATGTTAGAAATATGATATTAACTAACAGGATTATTGCACAAAATTGCGACTATCCAATACATTTGGGAGTAACAGAAGCAGGAGACTCCTATTCAGGACTAGTAAAGAGTTGTGCCGGTGTTGGCTCTCTTTTATGTGATGGAATAGGTGATACTATTAGAATTTCTTTAACCGCTGATCCCTGTGAGGAAATTAGAGCAGCAAAGGAGCTTTTGTGCTCATTAGGCTTTTATAATAGGGGTTCGATTCAAGTAGTATCTTGTCCAACCTGTGGAAGAACAAAAATAGATTTAATTGAGCTTTCATATAAATTTAAAAAAGCAATAAAAAGTATCGATACAAATGGGAAAGACATTAAAGTAGCACTTATGGGTTGTGTTGTTAATGGTCCTGGAGAGGCCAAAGAATGTGATTTTGGTATCGCGGGTGGTAAAGGTGAAGCTGTGTTATTTAGACATGGTGAAATTATTGGTAAAATCCCTGAGGACAAAATTATTGAATCACTTCTTGACGAAATTGAAATATTTAAGAATAAGTAAAAACATACCTTAAAATACATGAATTTATAAAGGTGTAAAATGAAGTTAAATGAAAGATTTCCTAAATACTCACCTGCATCTGAGCTTGATAGTTATATGCAGGCTGAGGTTTTAGGTATGAGAGTTGATAAAGAACAAAGAATGATGGAGGTTGAGATATCATCCTCCCTTATTATTCCTAAAAAACAGCTATATCGTATCGAGAGTGAGATATGTGATGCTTATAGATTAAATCATTTTAGAATATATCCTAAGTATCTTCCGGAGCTATATTCTAGTGATTATGTAGATGATTTGATTTTTGAAACATACCGCCAAGGCATTGTTTCTCGAGGCTTTTTTGAGGATTATAGCATATCGAATGATGATAATACTGTAATTATAAAAGTTCCTTTTATACAAGGTGGTATTGATTTGCTCGATGGTGCTGATACGGCCAGTGTTATGTCAAAAATAGTTTATGATGAATTTGGAATTAATGTTAATTTTAAAATTCAACAAAGAGAGGACTATAAAAGAAACATTGAAGCATTTGAGAAAGAAAAGCTAAATATTTTACGCAGAGCTTTGGAGCAACAAAAAAAGGAAGCACCTAATGCTAACGAAAAAAAAGCAGAAGAAGCACAAAATCTTCGTGCTACCTTTGCTAAAGCAAATTCTTTTTTCGAAGAAGAAATTAATGCTATAAAATCAAACAACGGAGAGATAACAGTAGGGCCAACAACCTTTGTTATTTCAAATCCTGAATATGTTACAGGTGGGATATTTGAAATAGAAAATGTTGTGCCAATAAGAAACCTAGAAAACGGAATGCATGGAGTTTGCATTTTGGGTACAGTTTTTGATGTTCAAGAAAAAACTTTAAAGTCCAAAAGAGGCCAGCTATCTATCATTAAAATAGGTATTACCGATAAGGATTCATCAATATATATTCAAATTTCAACCTCAGCGGACAAGCGTGATGAGGAAATGTCGTATTTTCAAATGGGCAATTCCTATGCAATTAGAGGAAATATTAAGACAGACGATTTTAATAAGGATAAAGAAATATTTGTTTCATATACCGATGTTTTAAAAATATCTAAAAAGGAAAGAATTGATACTGCCGAAAAAAAGCGCGTTGAACTACACTGTCACACAACAATGTCAACTAAGGATGCAATTATAGACCCTGCTACACTAGTTAAGAGAGTTAAGGAATGGGGACTTCGTACAGTTGCAATTACTGACCATGGTAATGTTCAAGGCTTTCCCCCTGCAATGGTTGCATCAGAAAAGGCAGGAGTTAAGCTTATCTATGGTATGGAAGCGTACTTTGTTGATGATACAGCAAAAGCTATATTTGGTAATCAATCTGCATCGTTTGACGATGAATACTGCGTATTCGATATTGAAACTACAGGTTTATCATTTCAAAATGATAAAATAACAGAAATTGGTGCTGTAATTGTTAAAAAAGGCGAGATTTTGGCAAGATATGATACATTTGTAAATCCTAATATGAAAATTCCAGAAAATATAGTTGAATTAACAGGAATTACAGATGAAATGGTTGCAGATGCTAGAGATATAAAGGATGTCTTGCTGGAATTTTTTGAGTTTGTAGGTAAGAGAATTTTAGTTGCTCATAATGCAGGCTTCGATACAGGATTTATAAGAAAGGCATGTGAAGAAACTGGACTACAATTTGATTATACATATCTTGATACCGTAGCATTATCAAAATTCGCAAATCCAGATTTAAAAAAGCATAAGTTAGATGTTTTAGCCGACTATTTTAAACTAGGCGAATTTAATCATCATAGAGCGTGCGATGATGCAGAAATGCTTGCAAATATACTTTCCGCCATGTTTGACAAACTAAAGGGCGAGGGTATTGAGGATACTGGAAAAATGATTCAAGCTATGAGTGCAAATGTAGATCCACTCAAGCTTCCAACTCATCACCAAATTTTACTTGTTAAGAATAAAACTGGTCTTAAGAACCTTTATAGGCTTATTTCTGAGAGCTTTTTGAAATATTTCAAGAGAACCCCACGAATACCTAAAACCCGCTTGAATGAGCTTAGAGAAGGCTTAATTATAGGATCTGCCTGCGAATCTGGTGAGCTGTATAAAGCAATTTTAGATAATAAGAGCGAAGCCGAAATTGAAAGCATAGCAGAATTTTACGATTATTTAGAAATTCAACCACTGTGCAATAATATGTTCCTTGTAAATGAAAACAAGGCAACATATGATGATTTAATTAAATTCAATAAAAAAATAGTTGAATTAGGTGATAAGCTTGGAAAGCCTGTTGTGGCAACCTGTGATGCTCACTTCCTAAATAAAGAGGATGAAATAGGCAGAAAAATATTATTAGCTAGCCAAAAGTTTAGAGATGCTGATAGAGATACAGGAATTTACTTCAGAACAACCGAAGAAATGCTTGAGGAATTTAAATATTTAGGCGAAGAAAAAGCATATGAGGTTGTTGTAACTAATACAAATAAAATTGCTGATATGATTGATTATGATAACATCAGACCATTCCCAGAGGGAACCTTCACTCCTAAAATGGAGGGAGCGGAGGAGGACCTACAAAATATGTGCTGGGAGCGTGCTAGAAGCATGTACGCATTTAATGGTGAAATTCCTGAGAATGTGTCACAAAGACTTGAAAAGGAACTTACATCAATTATTAAAAATGGCTTTGCGGTGCTTTATATGATTGCCCAAAAGCTAGTATATCAAAGTGAATCTCTTGGTTATTTGGTTGGATCTCGTGGCTCTGTTGGGTCATCCTTTGTTGCTACAATGGCAGGCATTTCTGAGGTAAATCCTTTACAGCCTCATTATAGGTGTCCTAACTGTAAATACAGTGAATTTTTTACTGATGGTAGTGTAGGCTCAGGCTTTGACCTACCTGATAAAAATTGTCCTCACTGTAATACTAAGCTAATCCAGGATGGACACGATATTCCTTTTGAAACTTTCTTGGGCTTTAAGGGTGATAAATCACCTGATATAGATCTTAACTTCTCGGGAGATGTACAGGGCAAAATACATAAATACACCGAGGATTTATTTGGCGCAGAAAATGTTTTTAGGGCTGGTACAATAGGTGAGGTTGCAGAAAAAACAGCGTTTGGCTATATCATTAAGTATATGGAAGAGCACAAGCTTAATGTAAATAGTGCCGAAATGAAGCGCCTTGCTGGACTATGCACAGGGGTAAAAAGAACAACAGGTCAACACCCTGGTGGTATAGTTGTTGTACCTAAAGAGTATGAAATTTATGATTTCTGTCCTGTTCAGCATCCTGCTGACGACCCAAATTCAAATATTATTACAACACACTTTACTTTTTCGTATTTACACGATACTCTTTTGAAGCTCGATGAGCTCGGTCACGATATTCCAACAAAATATAAAATGCTAGAAACATATTCCAACACATCAGTTTTAGATGTTCCAATGAACGACCCAGAGGTTTATGAGTTATTTCTATCTACTAAGCCTCTTGGCTCTGAGGATTTATTGAAGGAATTAAAATGCTCAGTTGGCACATATGGTTTACCTGAATTTGGTACAAAATTTGTTCAACAGATGCTAGTTGATTCTAAGCCTAAGAATTTTTCCGATCTTTTGCAGATTTCTGGGCTTTCACACGGTACTGATGTATGGCTAGGAAATGCTCAGGACTTGATTAAAGATGGTATTTGTACAATTTCTGATGTTGTTGGTACTCGTGACAGTATTATGCTATATCTTATTTATCATGGGCTTGAAAAGGGAATGGCATTTAAAATAATGGAGGATGTTCGTAAGGGTAAGGGCTTAAAGCCTGAATATGAAGAAGCTATGATTGCAAATCATATTCCTGAGTGGTATATGAGCTCCTGTAAAAAAATCAAGTATATGTTTCCTAAGGCACATGCAGCTGCGTATGTAATGTCGGCTATTCGTCTAGGTTGGTACAAGGTGCATATGCCACTTGTATTCTACTGTGCATTCCTTAGTGTTGCACCTGGCGGTTTTGAATCCTCAATGGTAGAGAAAGGCAAAAGAGGTGTTCTTGATAGAATAGCAGAAATCGAAGCTAAAGGAAATGATGCTACTCAAAAAGAAAAGGATATGATAACTGCTCTTCAAATGACATATGAATGTCTTGCAAGGGGCATAGAGTTTTTACCTGTTGATTTAATGAAATCAGATTCCTTTAAATTTCTACCAGAGAACGGTAAAATTAGAATGCCGTTTTCATCAATTGATGGTATTGGTGAAAATGCTGCTATAAAAATAAAGGAAGCAAGAGATAGTAATGAAATTTTCTCAGTTGAAGATTTTCAACAAAAAACCATGCTATCTAAGGCAGTAATGGAAACACTTGAGCAAAATCATGTTTTTGATAATCTTGCAAAAACTAATCAGCTTTCATTAATCGATTTATTATAAAAATGCTGGCTTTTAAGCCAGCATTTTAAATTAGTTGTGAAATTTTATTAAGAGAGTGTCGTTGCATTGCTAAAAACAAGCCATCATATAGTTCATCACAAAAAGAGTAGGTTCTATCTATATTAAGCGTCTTGGTTATGGTTATTTCACCCACACCTCGCTTAGGGTAGTGAATATGTGAATATGCAGATATAGCTAGTTTTTTACCTAGCTTGAAAAGAATTATTTTATCGCTTTCAGACAGTGAGGTTAAAATTATATTTTCTTTATTAGTTATAATGACATTCTTAGGCAAAAGTAAAGCAGTATCATCCTTACAAACCGCAAAAATGTCTATACAGTATTTGCCAAATATGCGCTTTTTCTTAAACTTTTGAAATAGAAGCTTAACATTTTCTTTTTTACTTAGCTCTTTTCTGAATACATGGTCAAATCTGTCAATTACATGTCCGTTTATATCAATAGATATACAACAAAAACTTTTTTCAGTTTCCTCAAAATACATACAATGGTATTTGTCTATTATACTATATAAATTTGGTCGTCTACCGACCTTGCCTTGTGCCACAGTTCCTGCCTTAATTATATTCTTTTTGATTAATTCTTGTGTAAGCTCGCAGGCGGTCATTTTTGATACTCCGACATTATTTGCAATGGCATTTAATGTGTTGTACCCATTTATTATAGCATTAAATATAGCAAGAGTGTTTTGTTTTCTTAAGTCTGTATATTCCATATAATCACCTCATAAAGTGATTATAGATAAAAATTATTCAAAAGTCAATATTTTATAAATAAATGCTTGAAAAATGTCATATAAAATTGTATAATTGTTTTATAAGTTATAGGAGGCGAATATGCTCGAGAGAATTTTAAATATAATAACCAGTTATGTAGATGTACCTCGTGAATCTTACAATGAGGAAACAAACATATTTGATTTAGGCGTGGATTCACTTAGAATGTTAAAAATCATAATGGAAATAGAAGATATTTATAATGTGAAATTCGACGATAAAGAGATTGTTGACATACGAACAGCAACTGATATTGAAAATTTTATTTTAGAAAAAATTAGCTAATTTAGACACTTGTCGCACTATTTTTGAATAGTGCGATTTTTAGTCGAAAAAATTTGTCAAATACTGTTGACAAACAAATTAGACAAGTGTATAATATAGGAGCGTCACAATTACGAAAGGGAACAAGACATGGACAATATAAGAAGGTTGCCGGATGCAGAATTCGATGTAATGAATGCGCTTTGGGAATGTAATGTATCTCCGGTCAATACAGCTTATCTTATGGAAAATGTCGGCAAGCAAAAGGGATGGAAAGCGCCCACCCTAATTTCATTTCTTTCAAGACTAGAGGAGAGAGGCTTTATCCATTCTGAGAAAAAGGGGAAGGAAAGGTATTATTACGCTGATACTGTAAAAGAGGAATACATAAGAGGCGTAACATTTGATTTTTTATCAAGATACCACTCAGGTTCATTTGTAAAAATGATGGATTTAATGTATGGCAAAAACTCAATGTCCTCAAGCGAGCTTGATGAAATGCTTAAATGGCTACAGGAACAGTATTGATTGCTTCCGATGTTTTGCTATGAAATTCATTTCCAATAAAAATAAGAGGAGAATATATTTATTGGAAATGAATTTTCAATCCCAAGAACGATTTATTTCAAATATAAGAGCTTTTTAGCTCTTTTTTGTTTTTGGTATTTATTTTTATATAAAAATATGGTACAATAATATAACTAGAAAATTAGGAGGGATTAAAATGGGCATATTTTCAAAAATATCAGGTGCATTTAATACTTTAAAAAATGGTATGGTTTCTGCAATAATTTTGTGCGCGGGCTCGTCCACTCGATTTTCTAACGGAGGGAAAAGCAAGCAATTAGCTGAAATTTCGGGCATTACCGTAATTGAAAGAACCTTGCGAGCATTTGACAAATGTAACTCTATTAATGAAATTATAGTAGTCGTTCGCAAAGAGGATGCTGAGGACTATAAAAGCTTTATCTACGACAAGGGCTTTAAAAAGGTTAAATGTATCGTAACTGGTGGGGAAACACGTCAAGCTTCAGCGCTAAGGGGCTTTAAGCATGTCTCAGAAAAGTCAAAATATATTGTCATTCATGATGGAGCAAGATGCTTAATAGATAATAAAACAATTGAGGCTGTTTTAAAAGAGGCCACAAAAAATGGTATCGCTACTGCCGCATCTCACGTAACTGATACAGTTAAGGTGGCTGACAAGGATGGCTATATTGTTAAAACCTTAGATAGAACAAATATCTGGAATGTACAAACACCACAAATTTTTGAGTATAAAAAATATATGGTTTCAGCTTACAAGGCAAAGCAAGATGGGTATATTGCAACTGATGATTGTATGTTAGCAGAATATGCAGGCTTTAAGGTAAAGCTTGTTGATACGGGTAATGATAATATTAAAATCACCGTTAAGGACGATATTAAAAGAGCAGAAGCAATTCTTTCAATAAGAGGTGAAAAATAATGAGAATAGGTCACGGATATGATGTTCACCGCTTTACAGATGGGGAATATATTGTTATAGGTGGAGTTAAAATACCATATGAAAAAAAGCTTATGGCCCACTCGGATGGTGATGTATTAGCTCATGCTATAGCAGATTCTTTACTTGGTGCCGCAGGAGAGCGGGACATTGGATACTATTTTCCAGATACTGATAATAAATTCAAAAATGTCGATAGCCTAATTTTACTTTCCAAGGTAAAGGAAATTATTTCAAATAAAGGCTATGAAATATGTAATATAGACTCAACAATTATCGCGCAAGCACCTAAAATGGCACCTTATATCGAAAATATGCGTGCTAATTTAGCTGAGGCTCTTGATATTCCTTACGATAGTATCAATGTAAAAGCAACAACAGAAGAAAATTTAGGCTTTACGGGACGAAAAGAGGGAATTTCTGCTCACTCAGTATGCTTAATAAAGAGAAAGGCGTAGGAAAAAATATCACACTTCTTATATCATAAAATTCCCGTCCTACACCCTACTCTGAGTAGTACTCTTTAATATATTATACAATATTATTTAATTTGACACAATATAACAAATATAGACACGAGGTACAAAATGAAAACATTATCACCGTCAATTCTGGCTGCAAATATGTTATCACTTGGTGACGAAATTAAAAAGATAGAATACTCAGGATCCAATTATGTACATATAGACGTAATGGATGGTGTTTTTGTGCCAAATATTAGCTTTGGCATGCCTGTAATCAGTGCTACAAGAAAAGCAACAAATTTAGCGCTTGATGTCCATGCTATGATTATTGACCCTGATAAATATATTGACGACTTTATCAAATGTGGTGCTGATATTATTACTTTTCATTTTGAGGCGCTTGATAATAATAGAATTTTAAAGGCTATTGAAAAAATTCACACAAATGGTAAAAAGGTAGGCCTATCAATAAAGCCCAAAACACCAGCAAACGAAATATACCCATATTTAGATTTAATTGATATGGTGCTTGTAATGACCGTTGAGCCAGGCTTTGGTGGCCAAAGCTTTATGTATGATATGATGGTCAAGGTAACTGATATAAGAGAATACTCCAAAAAGCTAGGAAGAGATATAGATATAGAGGTTGATGGTGGCATTAACAACGAAACAATAAAAGTTGCCGATAAGGCAGGGGCAAATATATTTGTCTTAGGTACTGCTTTTTTCAAAAGCGAAATTACTCCTAAGGTCGCTGATTTATTGAATTATGAAAGTTAAAGTGATTATTATTGTTTTTTCTTGGCTAATGGTGTTAGCTTCTATGCTTATGATATTTAATTTTTCTGAGGAATCTGGTGAGCAATCTGCCGAAACTAGCGGTGGAGTAATTAAGGATGTTTTAGGTGTTTTTATGCCTGAAGAGGAAATCACAGATGAGGTTGTAGAAAAGCATCAATATCCTTTTAGAAAAGTGGCGCATTTTGGGATTTTTATGCTTCTGGGCTTTTGTTTAGCTAATGCATTTAGGAATACAATTAAACTGAATTTAATTTACACTTACTTAATTTCCTTTGGAAGCGTTATTTTATATGCTTCATTTGATGAGATTCATCAGGCTCTTTCCATTAATAGAGGACCTTCCTTCAAAGATGTTTTAATAGACTCTTTAGGTGGACTTATTGGTGTATGCTTGTTTGCCTTAATGATATATTTATTAGATATGTTGATTAATAGAAAAATCCGTCATTGACGGATTTTTCTATTTTTTGAAATATCTTTGATAGCATCGCATAAGGTATAAATATCATTTTTTGTATTAAAAACACCTATGCCTATCCTTACAGCACCAGATTCTCCTGTGTTCAGTAGCTTATGCGCTAAAGGGGAGCAGTGGAATCCGCTTCGTACACAAATATCTCGCTTGTTAAGCTCCGCCGCTACATAAGCAGACGATAAACCGTTAATATTGAAAGATAATGTGTTGCCAGGATATGTGTTCATTTTGTATACTGTAATTTTTTCTGTACTGTGTAAAATATTGTATAAAGTATCATATAGATCTTCCTCGTGAGCACGCACCTTGTTAGTGTCAAGTGATTTTAGCCATTTTAAGGACTCATATAGTCCAACAATTGATGGCGTTGATAGTGTGCCAGCTTCATAAGCTTCGGGCAAAAATTCGGGCATGTTTGGCTCTAATGAGTTAATTCCAGTTCCACCCTCAAAAACGCTTCTGCCAACAGTATCATTGCCAAAAATAATAACCCCTACGCCTTGTGGTCCATATAATCCCTTATGTCCTGGAATACATAATGCATCAATATTCATTTTTTTGACAGAAATATTATGAACACCTGCACTTTGAGCGCCATCTACAATAAAGGTAATATTATATTTTTTGCATAGCTGTCCTATTTTTTTAATTGGTAATCTTCGTTCTCCAATATTTGAAACATGAGTACACACAAGCATTGACGTATTATGCTTAATGTTGCTTTCAATGCTTTTTAAAATTTGTTCATCTGTGCCATTTGTGGAAAAAATACTATAGCTACATAGCTTTTGTTCGCTACATTTGTGTATAGGTCTTAAAACAGAATTATGCTCTATATCACTTATTAAAACATGAGTAGAGTATTTTAATAGCGACTTTATGGCTATATTTAAAGCATATGTTGTATTATAGGTAAAAACCACATTTTCCGCCTCAGAATCAAAAAAATCAGCTAATAACTCTCTTGTTTCATAAATTTTTTCTGCACTTTTTATTGATAGAGAATGGGAACTTCTGCCAGGATTACCGCAGTATTTTTTTAGACACCTTGACATTTCCTCTATAACACATTGTGGTTTAGGAAATGTTGTGGCTGCATTATCAAGATATATCATAAAATTTCCTTTTATAACCTAAAAATTTCTGTATATTTAACTCTATTTTCTTTCAAAACATTCTCAACTGAGTAAACATTCATACAGTCAAATTTTATACCGTATGCACAGCCTTTTTTTGTCATATATGGCTCAAGCTTTATAATTTCGCAATCAATATAAGCCTCATCCAAGGCTTTTTGTGCCTTTAGTGCAACAGTTATAGATTTCAAGGAAGCAACGCACACAAAATATGTCCCCCCTTTAAATTAGAATGTCTATTTATATTTTATGCAATTAACACAATATTGATATAAAAAACACCTAGCGCTGCTAGGCGTTAAATTATAGTATTACAGCGGTTGCTATTCCAAAGTAAACAAGTAGAGAAATTGCATCTACAATTGTTGTGATGAATGGACTTGCCATTACCGCAGGGTCAAGTCCAATGCGTTTAGCGAGTACGGGAAGGATACAACCAACAAGCTTCGCAATAATGATTACAAGAACTATTGTTAGGCTAACAACTAGAGCAACATTTAATGTTATTCCGTCATTGCCCAAAAGAAGCTTATCAATAAGTAAAAGCTTTGCAAATGTTGCAATACCTAATACTCCGCCACAAAAGATGGAAACTCTTAATTCCTTGAAAATTATTCTGAAAATATCTTTTAATCGGATTTCTTCAAGAGCAAGACCACGAATAATTGTTACTGAGGTTTGTCCTCCGGCATTACCACCTGAGCCCATAAGCATTGGAATAAACGCAGTTAAAATAGCGGATAGCTTTCCCTCAAAGGTAGTGATAATTTGGCTTGTGAAGGTAGCTGTAATCATAAGAAGTAAGAGCCAAGGCATTCGTTGCTTCCAAATTTCGAAAACACTTGTAGCCAAATAAGGCTTATCAGATGGAAGCATAGCAGCCATTTTTTCAATATCCTCTGTAGCCTCCTCTTCAATAACGTCAATAGCGTCATCGACAGTAACAATTCCAACAAGTCTATTTTCTTTATCTACTACAGGCAAGGCAAGCAAGTCATACTTACTCATTTCCTTAGCAACAATCTCTTTATCCTCGTGTGTGTTCACAAAAATGATATTTGTATCCATAATTTCGGATATTATCATTTCTTCGTCTGCTAAAAGCAGTTGCTTTGCAGTTACATAGCCTAAAAGCCGTCTGTTTGGGCTTGTTACATAACAGGTATAAATAGTTTCTTTATCAATGCCTGTACGACGAATTCTTTTTAGAGCATCCTCAACGGTAATATCCTCGTCAAGCTTTACATATTCAGTAGTCATGATGCTACCTGCTGAATCGTCAGGGTAATTTAATATATCATTGATGATTTTCCTTGTTTCAGCATCTGAGTTAAATAAAATACGCTTAACAACATTCGCAGGCATTTCTTCAATAATATCAACTGTATCGTCAATATATATTTCGTCCATAACCGCTTTTAATTCGGTATCAGTAAATGAAGAGAGAAGCACCTCTTGGCTATCAGTGTCCATTTCAACGAATACATCAGCAGCTAAATCTTTAGGTAAAAGCCTAAACAATAAAGCAATTTTTTTAGGAAATTCTTGAAGTACTATAGAAATATCCATAGGCTCCATATCCTTAAGTAAATCCTTAATTCCACTAAAGTCTTTATTTTCTATTAGCGCATCAAGGTCGTTTACAACAACATTTAATTCTTCCATAATATCTCCTTTCTAAATTTTAAAGGATATAATATGGGGCGACTACTGTATGCACATAAAGCAGGCACCGCATATTAAATTATTCCCTCGGGGTTTACTGGCAGTACCCGTGTCCATATATTCATCTCCTTTTTAAAATTTGTACAGTATAATTATATATTTTTTAAATAAAAAAATCAATATTAAATTTAAAAATTATATAAAAGAATATGTTAAAGAAAATAAACCGCATATAAACCCTTGCATAAACTTCAAAATAGTGAATTTA
>JAGAJV010000166.1 GCA_017625915.1 Clostridia bacterium | reverse complement strand
TCAGACATGGGGTCCAATTTATGGTGCTATGAAATTTGAAAATAACACCACAACATCACTTCTTTCCGGTATATTTGGAATTCACACGGAAACAACCATAATCAATACTCCGACAATATTTTTTTTCATTTTAGGAGCATTAGTAATTTTCACACTTGGCTTTACAAAGGCAGGGACAACATTTTTATATAGAAACATGATGAGTGGCGAAGCGATTTTCCCTTTTTCAGACTTTTTCTATATAATAAAGAAAAATATTAAGCAATCTTTAATTATAGGAATAATAGATGCATTATTTATTGCTATGTTTGCTTACAATATTTTTTATCTTTCAAATGCATATGGCGAGAGCACAATGAATAGCATTATGTTTTTCTTTACTGTTGCTATGAGCATTATTTATTCATTCGTTCGCCCTTATGCATACATAATGATTTTTATGTTTGATTTAAGGATTAAACAAATTATCAAAAATGCGCTATTCTTTGTAATACTGGGAATTAAAAGAAACTTAATGGCTTTGCTTGGAGTTATTTGCGTTATTCTAATTAATTACGCTTTATTCCTAGCGTTTATGCCTTTAGGTCTTTTGCTGCCTTTTATCATAACAATTGCAATTTGCGATTTTATCGGAGTATATGCTGCTTACCCTGTTATATTAAAGTATATGGTTGATGAAAAGGATCGTAATAAAATCATTTACAAAACCAATGATGAAGACGAGGAAAGCGAGATCAACGAAGAAATAAACGAATAGCATAAAATCACACTATCTATCTGATAGTGTGATTTTATTATATAAGTTAAAAAGCACATAGTTCATCCATAGATCCAAATCTAAAACCCTGTTTTTTTAAATTTATAACTAATTCTTGCATAATTTCAGCGTTTGTCGATGATGTTGGATGAAGTAGCATCACTTCTCCATTATGAATATTATTCAATATTTTATTCATTGCATATTCGTTGCTCGGTTGATTATTATTATCCCAATCCGCATATGCAAAAGACCACATGATTGTTTTATAGCCTAAATCCTGAGCCCATTTTAAATTTTCTTCAGTAAATTTTCCTTCAGGGGGGCGATAATATTTAGGCATTTCTACTCCATAGCTTTCCTTAAATAACTCTTCTAAAGCCAAAAGCTCTTTTTCAAATTCCTCTATACTATTTATTTTGCTCATATCCTTGTGCTTAAGTGTATGATTTGCAACTGTATGTCCTTCATCAATCATTCGTTTAACAAGAGCTTTGTTTTTTATTATCATATTATCTAAAATAAAAAAGGTTGCAGTAATGTTCTCGGATTTTAAAGCATCTAATATTTTTTCAATATTTCCGTTTTCATATCCCGCATCAAAGGTTAGATAAATTACTTTATCACTTTCTTCCATAGAGGTATGGTTTTTGTCACACCAATAAACATCATAACTCTCTGTTATTTTTAAATCATTACCTAAAACAGGTTGCATATGATTATTATTTCTTTTACAATACCATGACAATGACGTTGCCATTGTATTAATTGAAAATAAAAAGATGAACAAAATTATAATTAAGCTTATATAAAATTTTTTCACTTTTTCACCTCGCTCTTTTATATTATTTTAATACTAAAAGAGTTAAATAATCGATTAAATTTTTTCATTATATGCATTTTTTAAACAATAATTGCAAATAATGAATAAAAACAAAAGCAAGGAGTATTTTATGAACAAAAGTAGCAAAAAAACAGGTGGAAATATTCTAAAAGGAATGGCGATGGGATTAGCATTAGGTACAGCAGTAACTATGCTTGTTGCCGGAAATAAAAAAATGGCAAAAAAAATGAAAAATGTTAGCGAAAATGTAACTGATAATGTATCAAATATGCTTCATTTTAAATGAATTTAAGTCGGAATTTTTCCGACTTTTTTACATATTTCAGTATTTTTTCAAGTTAAAATTTATAATTAGCATATACCTTAGTATTAATTTATACAAAAAAATGTTTGTAATTATATAAAATAGGTGTAAATTATACAAATTGGTTGACAAATTTATTAAATTGTGCTATTATATTTATGTTAAAAGGAGGGATTACTATGGCATTTGGTGCAACTTTTAAAAGATATGAAAAAAAGTTTTTATTAAATCCAGAGCAATTTCTCGCAATTAAGGCTGAGGTTGACAAACATTTTGTTCCCGATAAGTATGGTGAAACAAAAATATGCAATATTTATTACGATACCCCCGAATTTATTTTAATTCGCAGATCTATCGACAAGCCTGTTTTTAAAGAAAAGCTACGATTAAGAACATATGGCATACCTAACGATTCAACAACAGCTTTTGTTGAAGTAAAAAGGAAGTTTAACAAGGTTGTTTATAAGAGAAGAATTCATCTTCCTTATGTTGATGCAATAAAATATACAAATGGTGAATACAAAATTCAAAACGAATCTCAGATTACAAAGGAAATTGATTATTTTCTTGACTTATATAAAGGAATTTCGCCTCAATTCTATATTTCTTATGATCGTTCTGCTTTCTTTTACAAGGAAACTAGCGATATAAGAGTAACCTTTGATAAAAATATCACTTGGCGTGATTATGATTTGGACTTAAGAAAAGGTTCGTATGGAGAACAGTTGCTTCCTGATGATTATGTTATAATGGAAATAAAGGTGCCTAAAATGGCTCCTCTTTGGTTAGTTCAGCTATTATCAAAGCTAAATGTTTATTCAACATCATTTTCAAAGGTCGGCACTGCTTATAAAACAATGCTTGCAAAAAAACTGGGGGCTAGTCCGATTTTCACTGGCAATCCCAGGCTTTTGATGCAACAAGCCTCTGGAATAAATGAATTTGACGAGGCTAATGCTATCAAAGAATATTCAATAGAAGGAGTTATATAATGTTAAATTGGATTGTTGAAAGTATTTTTATTAAGGAATTTGATGATATATCCGGAGAATGGATTACAACTATTAAGCCTTGGATGTTTTTCACATGTATAGGCGTTGCAATAGCACTTGGTTTAATTGCAGCATTTTCATATATGTACAAAAATCAATTCTCAAAAACACTAGTTATTACTATGGCAATTCTCCCTCCGATCGTTTGCGTGCTAATTATGTTAGTTAGTGGAAGCATTGGTGCCGCAGTTGCGGTTGGTGGCGTATTTGCTTTAACCAGATTCCGCTCAGCCCAAGGCTCGGCAAAAGAAATTACACAAATCTTCCTATCAATGGCTGTTGGCTTAACGACTGGTCTTGGATATATTTACATAGCTATAATTTTAGTGGTTATCATTGAAGCAATGTCTATTATATTTACAATCACAAAATTTGGTGAATCAAGCCCAAAGCGCAGAACATTAAAGGTTTCAATACCAGAAGAACTCAACTACACCACTCTATTTGATGATTTGTTTGAGAAATATACTAATAATCATACATTAATTAAAGTGAAGTTAAAAAATTTAGGTACTATTTTTCAGCTTACATATGACATACAATTAAAGGATGTAAATGAGGAAAAGAATTTAATTGATGAAATTAGAATAAGAAATGCAAATCTTGATGTTGTATGCTCAAGACTAATTACAAATTCAGATGAATTATAATTTTAATCCCTGTCATAAAAATGACAGGGATTTTTATTAATAACAAAAGGCTTTCATAAGAAAGCCTTTTAATGATTATTTACTTTGATTAAAGATTTCAACAGCTTTTGGATCAATAGTTGTAAGAACGCAGTTGCCATTTACATAATCTGAATCTTGAGCGTCCTTAATTAATCCCTTTAGAGTTTCGCTTTCACCAATTGCTTTTTCTAAGTCCTTGTCAGAACCGAATTCCCAAATGATTACGCCTGTAGCAAGAGATTCTAAAAAGCCTGCATCTTCTTTTTTGAAAGTGTGAATTGTGTAAGTAATTACACCATCATCAGTCTTAATTTCTTCTGTTTTTTCATTATCAGCATTTTGAAGAACATATCCAGCCTTTTCAAAATTCTTTTTGATTCCACCGTATGTAGAACATGAAACAAGACAAGCTACTGCCATAACAAGAATGAGCATTAAAGAAATAATTTTAATTGTGTTTTTCATTTTATTTACCTCCTTAGAATTATGTGATAATTATATCATAAAAAATTGCTTTTGTCAATAAAGTTGTTAATTATTTATTTATTTTTTGTTCACAAACTAATATTCAATCACCAAAAGCTTATGAGTTTGTAAATTATTTACAATAAAGCTTAGCTCATTAGCGTTTTGAGTAAATTCTATTCTTTTACCACTTGGTTGATCAACCACTGTCTTTATTTGTTCATCAATTTTAACAGTGATTTTTATTCCATCCATTTTAGGAAAATCTTCAAGTAAGCATACATTTCCGCGATTAACCGGAGGTGCATAAAGAAGATGTAATGCATAAAACTTATTATTTATGCTCTTTCTCATTCTTACTCTTCCACAGGAAGGAAATCCCTCAACCTTTAAAATTTTATTATATATAGCATCAAAGCCTTTTTTTATGTATTTCTGCAAAATATAGTTTCCTGATTTATTATATGCAGTAAATACAGGATGTGCAAAATACATAATATTACCACTTTTTATAAGTGCAGGATAGCCTGCTTTTTCCATTTTGAAAGGAGTATTTGCATGTCCACAAAAATGTGTTACTCGACGATTGAAATAAGGCTCGTGAACATAAGCCAATACTTCACCATTACATTCAACCTTGATTGCATTTGCATATGAAAGGAAGGGAGTACAAATTTCGTCAATTTCACATTCAATATAATCCAGATCAAAGCCATTTGAACCAAGACTTTTTATTCCAAGCTCATCAAATACACTGTTACCACTTACGATAAGCTTTCCACCATTTTTTGAAAATTCTACAATTCTTGCTTTATCATTATCGGAAAGATTGACACAATCAGGTAAAACAATACATTTATATTTTGAAATATCATCACCAGCTTCTAACACATCATATTCCAAATGCATAATTTGAAGCATTTTGGAGCATCCCATGTCAGCATCAGCATTATGGCTAGACCACATAGCGATATCCGAATATGCTTTTGTATTCTCGGAATACTTCTCTATTTTGTCTGCATATTCAAATGCATAACCTATAATATTATATGTGCTCTTGTCTATCTTGCCAAGTGGATGTAAGTGATCTCCAACGGACATTGATGCACCTATGCTAATCATATCGGCACATTCATATTTTAATGCCTCCTTGTTTTTGAAGCCGCCGAATTCCCCCCAAGAATGATGGAATTTTCCTGTCATTCCGAGAAAATGCTTTCCGTATTTTTCAAAATATTTTGCACGAAGTGGCATTAAATCATATCCACCCCAAGCAGTAGGTAAATCCTCTAGCTCATAGTGCGTTTGATATGGATGATATTCGGGTCTGTTCATATCAGCACCGCCATTATAGAACACAGGGGCATCTTTTTTATAGCTTTGAACAATGCCAGTAAGAGTTTGCATCATTTCAATATGCTTTATCTTGTAATACTTTCTAGCATCCTCATAATTTTCGGGGTTTAGTCCCATTTTTTTCATACCCGCTTTACACTCTTCGCAAACACAAGCATCATCAATAAAGCAAATATCGTAAAACACACCGTCAGATACATCAAACTGCTGACAAACCTCATGAGTAATTTCCTTTAAATAATCAAGGTAGCTTCCGTTTGGGCATAATGTTGTCCAAGAGCAATTGTATAGAGTATCATCAGGTCCAGCCTCCAATTCGTTTCCGTAGCAACGAGGCTTTTTAGTCCAGAAATTAACTTGATGCCATTCAGGATGCTCATCTGCGTCCTTTTTACTCCATCCCATTGTAATATAAATTGGTGCTTTAACTCCGACAGAGTGGGCAGCTTCAATTTGTTCCTTTAAAAGATTAAATTTAAGCTTCGGATGCATTTCTCCTACCTTTGTAGGATAGTAGCAATAGCCATGGTGACATTTTGCAAAAACCGTTATTAAATCAACATGGGCTTCTTTAAGTGTTTTCGCAAATTCCTCTTTGTTAAATAGCTCTCCAATATTGTCAATATCAGGACTTGTGTGAAAATCTAAGTGTACACATTTCATTTTTTATTCTCCATACATTGTGATAAAATTTTATATACTTTTTTAGTATCCTTAATTCCAAATATACCAGATGTACTAGCATAGCTTCTACCATTACGATTATAATTAATCGCTCCAGTCAAAAAGAAAATTGAGCCCATATCATTATCATCGCATTTCATCTGTATGTTTGAGATATTTTCATATCTATATTCTTGTATATATTGTCTTTTTCCAATGTGTATAATCATTGCTCTTTTATTCGTTAAGGCATAAATCATATTTTTTCTTTTCAATGCACCAAAAATATGTCTAAAAAACAGCAAATATAATCCTATAAAAACAAAGGGAATCCCCAAAAAAGGGAAAATATTTATTGATGAAGTCTCAACATCACCAGTAATAGAAAATGCAGTTATAACCCAAAATAATGAAAAAGCCAGCCAAACTATTCCAAAAAGCGTGGTAAATATATCTGCTGAAGTAAAAACATACCTTTTAGCAGGCTTATCACACCATAATATATCCTCGTTTATATCTAAATACGGCTTTATATGTAATTTTAAATCATACGAAGTATTATCCATAATAATCTCCTTAATATTATATTTTTATTCTATCATACTAAAATAAATATTGCAAGAAAAACTTGACTATATTATATTTTAATGATAAAATTATATTATAAAATTTATAGGTGGTATCTATGAGAATTGCTGTAATAAGTGGCGCTTCATCAGGTATAGGTCTTGAATTTGCTAAAGAGCTTGACAAAATGAGCTTTGATGAATTATGGCTTATCGCTAAGGATGATGGTTTGCTTGACAATATTAAACATATTTTAAATACGAAGACAAAATTAATTCCTATCGATTTATCAAATTCCGAGTCTTTTAATGAAATCAAAAAGCTTTATGAGGAAGAAAGTCCCGAAATTGAATATTTAGTTTGCTCTGCCGGTGTTGGTTTTAATGGTGCGTTTGAGAATATTACTCAAAAACAAATTGATTTAACTGTTTCTATAAATTGCACTGCCCTTTCCTTGCTTAATAGCATTTCTCTTCCTTTTCTCACTCGTGGGGCTAAAATAATTAACATCGCATCTGGCTCAGGCTTTATGCCTCAACCATATTTTGCTGTATATGCTGCTTCAAAAGCATATGTAATAAGTCTATCCAGAGCCTTAAATTATGAGCTTAAGAAAAATAAAATTTCCGTTACTGCGGTTTGCCCAGGACCAGTTAATACAAGCTTTTTTTCTTCCTTAGAAAATGTAAAGGAATACAAGAAAAAGTTTTTAATTACACCTCAAAAGGTAGCTATGGGGGCTTTAAAGGCTGCCGGAAAAAGAAAAACAATCTATACACCTACTTTTTCAATGAAGCTCGTTCATCTAGCATCGAAGCTGCTACCAACATCTTTAGAATTAAAATTCTACAAAGAATAAGCCTTATTTCCATAAGGTTTATTTTTTCGTTTAATATAAAATATATAAAATTTGACAAATCAACGATTTTATGGTATAATGTTCAAGTATTCTTTAAGGGATACATTAATTTCTTTTTCCAAAAGGAATCATACATATGCAAAATAAGAAAAAAAGAAAAAACAAAAAATGGCTAAGGCTAAGACATCGAATTGTTAGAAATCTTGCTTGGTTAATTATTTATCCATATTCAAAAATAAAATATGGAATTAAAATTCATAAATTTAAAAATCAAGAAAAAAGACCATATTTAATTCTATACAATCATCAAACTGCCTTTGACCAGTTTTTTGTTGGAATGGCATTTAACGGACCTATATATTATATAGCTAGCGAAGATTTATTCTCTAACGGCTTTATATCAAAGCTGATTAAATATTTAGTTGCGCCCATTCCAATAAAAAAATCCATGACTGATGTTAAGGCTGTAATAGACTCAAAAAGAGTGGCTAAAGAAGGTGGCACTATCGCCGTCGCCCCTGAAGGAAATCGTACCTTTAGTGGTGAAACCGGATATATTAAGCCCGCTATTGCTCAATTAGCCAAAGCTCTTAATCTTCCTATTGCTTTTTACATTTTAGATGGTGGATACGGCGTCCATCCTCGTTGGAGCGATGTTGTAAGAAAGGGTAAAATGGAATGTTATGTTTCAAGAGTAATTGAACCCGACGAATATAACGCCCTTTCAAACGAAGAATTGTATCAAATAATTTGCCAAGAGCTTCAGCATAATGAATGTCAACTTGACAACTGCTATACACATAAAAAATCTGCTGAATATTTGGAAAGAGCTATGTATTACTGTCCAGACTGTGGCTTTTCGGAATGGGAAAGTAAGGGAGAGGTTATTTCCTGTAAAAAATGCGGTAAACAGGTAAAATATCTATCAACTAAGGAGCTTATTGGGGTAAACTGTAGCTTTCCATATAGATTTATATCAGAGTGGTATAACGCACAATGTGATTTTGTTATCAATTCAGATTTATCGCATTATTTTAATACTCCGATATATAGTGATTTAGTTACAAGCTATAGTCAAGTAATTCCGTATAAAAAAAAAATCAAATTAGCTAAAAATATTATATTTTCTGTTTATGGCGATAGATATACCATATCAAATGAAAATTATAATTTAACTATACCGTTTGATAAAATCACGGCTGTTAGCGTTTTAGGCAGAAATAAGCTTAATATTTATGTTGGCAGCGAAATTTATCAAATTAAAACTAAAAACAAGAGATTTAATGCTGTGAAATATATGAATTTATATTATCATGCAGTGAATATTGCGAAAGGAATTTCTGAAAATGGTAAACTTTTGGGAATCTAGCGTTTGGGGCTTTATATTACTTTTATCTGTATTAATGATAAGCTTATTAGTGGCAAACATCATTAAGCGTAAGATTCCATTTTTAAAAAATTCATTAGTTCCTACATCTGTTTTGGCAGGTGGTTTAATACTAATTATTTCTATTACATACACTTTAATCGTTGAAAATGTTGGTAATTTATCCGAAACACTTCCTAAAAATATTTTTGATTTAAAATATTTTGGTAAATATGGCTATGCAACCTCCGATGATGGCACAAAAGTCGCCATAGGTGGTTTAAGTATATTAGAGGTAATTACGTATCACGCACTAGCGCTTGGCTTTATTGCTACTGCTTTTAAACCAGATGGTGAAAAGCTAACCAAGAAAAGAAGCGTTGAGGTTTTTGATACTGGCGTTACAACCGTTTCCACTTATTTATTCCAAGGAATAATCGGTCTTACAATAACTATCTTATTCCCCGCTTTAGTTGGTGGATTCAAAGCCGCCGGCTTAATTCTTCCATTCGGTTTTGGTCAAGGAACAGGACAAGCTTTAAATTATGGTAAAATGTACGAAGCAGTCGGTTTTAACAATGGCAGTAGTTTTGGACTTACAATTGCTGCTCTCGGCTTTTTAAGCGCAAGCATTGGTGGTGTAATTCATTTAAGTATAATTAACAGAAAAAACAATAAAAAAGTTATTTCCGGTATTGCAGATGAGGAAGAAGAGCTAACACTTGACAAGGTACAAGAAAAAGGGGAATCTCCAATGACCGGAAGCGTTGATAAGCTTTCTATACAGCTTGGCATTGTTTTACTAACATATATTATTGCATATGGCATTATGTTAGGCTTGGGCTTATTAATCCCCGGCATGAAAGCGACAATTTATGGCTTTAACTTTTTAATAGGCGTATTAGTTGCTTCATTAGTAAACCATGTCGTTAAGCGCCTAAGAATACACAAGATAATGAATAGACAGTATATTAATTCCTTCCTAATGAAAAGAGTTGCTGGCTTTTTCTTCGATTTAATGGTTGTTTCAGGCATTGCATCAATTAAATTTGAAGCATTAAAGCAATATTGGTTATCTTTTGTAATTCTTGGTGTTCTTGGTGCTGTACTAACATACTTCTACTTAAGATTTGTTTGTAAAAAGCTATTTCCTAATTATGTTGAAGAGCAATTTTTAATGATGTACGGTATGCTTACCGGTACTGCTAGCACAGGCTTAATTTTGCTAAGAGAAAAGGACAACAATTTTGAAACACCTGCTGCTGAAAATATGGTTTATCAAAATTTACCTGCAATTGTTTTTGGTTTTCCACTTTTGTTTATAGCAAGCGACAACCTTGCTCCAACTCATCCTATTTTAGCATACATTATTGTTTTTGCTTTCTTTATTGTTCTTAATTTAATTTTATTTAGAAAACAAATTTTTAAAAAGAAAAACAAATAAAAATATTCTAGCTCTTTGTGAGCTAGAATATTTTTTATTGTCAGGGTTTCCAGTATTTTTTCCAACTTTCACCTTGTATTACATCTAAAACATGTTCGTTATCTTCTTCAATGATTAAATTTTCCGACCATTCTTCTACGGGAATTGTACTATCATTTGCAAGCTGTACCTTTAAATCGTCGCAAGCAATAAAGGCACCCTTGCCAATTTTATTAACCGTATCCGGTATATCACAGCGATAAAAATCTCTTGATGACAGCTTTGATAGCTCATCTCCATAACCACAAAAAGCATACTGACCTATCTCTGTAATTTTATAACCATTATATGTATATGGAATGCTAATATTCCCTGCCTCGCCAACATATCCAACCACACTTAATGTATTATCGTCTTTTAGCAAATATTGTAACCCATAGTTGTCTTGATATGTATAATCAATTTTATACCACATCGCTTTTAAAGAAATATTTCCACTACTGCCTTTATTAATGATATGGTAATATTCAATTTCACTATTATATTGCCAACCAATAAATCTATAGCCATTCCTTTTAGGTATACCGATTTGTAATTTGTCAGTGGTTATATCATAGCTGCTTGGAAACTCGCCACTGTTTGAAAAGCCACCATTTAAATCGTATGTAATTGTGTACGGAATAATTGACCATTTAGCCTCTAAATTAATATCCTCAATAATGTTCCAAACACCATTTTGTGATATTAATACATCATTATAATACCAGCCATCGAAGCTATATCCAATTTTATTTGGAGTTATAAGTGAATACTCTTTATCAAATATAACTTCTTGTTGATTTTCAGTTATATTACCTCCATTTGAATTGTATGTAATTGTATATATATTTAACCATTTGGCGAATACGGTAATATCTGTTTTTGTTCCTTCATCTATTTTACTAATAGGATTCTCGTATTTTTCATCAGTATACCATCCTGCAAAATAACATTTTTCCTTTGTAGGTGTATGTAAAATAACAGTATCAGTGATATAAAATGTCTCAGGATTATTAATATTATTTACACTTTCATTTAAAACATAAGTTATGGAATATGCTCTTTTTGTCCAATTAGGAATCAATACAAGCTCACTGCCGGAATCTGTCCAAACTCCTGATGACTGAAAATAAATTGAATCATCTTCACTTTTCCAGCCATTAAAAATATATCCATCCTTTTCAAGATTTGGGAGATTGTAATTATCACCAACAGTAAAAGTTCTTATTTCGCCATCACACTCATATCCGTCAGCACGTATCGTTACTTGAGTTTTTGTTTTTTCTTCAGGTATATTTAAAGCATTCCATTTGGCATAAACATCAATATTGCCAGTCATTCCCTGTTCAATTTTTTCTATAGGCTTTTTAAATTCTGCATCCTCATACCAACCAGCAAATACATATTCCGCTGTATTATCCTCGTTACTACTCCATTCAAGAGGCTTTAATATAAGCTCATCCTCTACTGTATAAGTAATCGGGTTTGTATTAATGCCACCTATTGTTATATAATTAATCGAATATTTGTTAGCGGTCCATTTCGCCAATAATTCTATATTTGTATTTATAGTCCAAATTCCGTTTGCTTTAATTAATTCATCACCATAATACCAGCCTTCAAAGGTATATCCTAATTTAGTTGGTACAGGTAATTCATATGAATGATTAACGGTTTGAACAATATCCTGTATATCACTATCTCCATTTGAATTAAAGCTAATGGTTACCTTTTCTCTTGGTGCAATTATTATATCATCGCTATCATTTGAAGGATTATCACAAGATACAATAAATAAAGATATAAACAAAAGCATTAATAATATAAAGATACTTTTAATTCTCATAATTTATCTCCAAAATTCGTTTTTATATATTATACACCAAACATTATTATTTGTCAAATAATAAACCAGCATAGATAATCTATGCTGGTTTATCATAAATAGCTTCTTAAATCAGTACGAAGCTCTTGCTCTGCCGAAATTAATCTGTTTGCTATTGATTTAGCATTATCATCAGCGCTTGTATACTGATTTAAATATCTATAAATTGATTTTATGCCCATATTACAACCGTCAGTCATTACATCAGCGACTGTACTGTCTGCCTTGTGCATTGTAATGGATGCTCTAATTTTAACATCTGACATCACTTGTGCTACAGGGTGCGCATTTTTGGTGCTTTCATCCGCCTCTATTAACGCCTTATGGGTTTCATCGCCTAAAACTGCATGCTTATCCTTACAAGCATTTAAGACATTTTTTAAGTCTTCACTTTTTACATATGGCATTACATTATTAATTGACTCAACACCCATTTTAATTCCCGAATTACATTCTTTTAAAAGATTTATTGTATCCTCGTTCATTTTAACACCTCGTTTCTTTTTTTATATTATTGCCTATAAAACTAAAAATATACAAAAACCCCTTCGTAAAACACGAAGGGATATAAATATTAATAAAGTGTTTTTGGATATGTGCCGTTAGCTTGAAGCTTTAAGAACTCTTCCTTAACTGCATATTTATCCTCACCATATGTAACGCCGAACCACTTATCGTTAGTTTCAAGAATCTTTACAGATGCCTTGCCACTTGTTACAAGCTCACCGATTACACTGGGAAGAAGATATTCACCCTTTAGTTGATTTAGGTTAGGGTCAGATAGGAACTTAACAAATCCTCCCTCAAGTAAATCAATAAAGTCAGGAGTTAATCCCCACATATTCATAGACACATATACATTTTCGTCAATTGGAGTAACGGTGCCATCCTCATTTGCAACACCTGCCCTGGTTGATGTTTTAACAAGATTGCTTGTTTCAACAACATTTGTTAAATAGCCATCCTTATCAGAGCAAACTCCTCTTGTAACGCCACCGTTTTCACTAAGTGTGTTTTTAAGGATAAAGCCTGCCATTGCAAAATTATATTCTTTAATTGGCTTATTTTCTGTTACAAGAAATTCGTGAATTGATTTAAACGCTTCCTTACCATAATAGTCATCAGCATTAATTACTAGGAAAGGCTCATTTACAATGCCCTTACAAGCCAAAACTGCTTGACCTGTACCCCACGGCTTCTTTCTTTCCGGTGGGTTTGTAAAGCCTGCTGGGAGGTCATCTATATTTTGGTAAGCATATGCAACCTCACAAATGCCTGAAATCTTATTACCAACAACCTCTTTAAAATAGTCCTCCATTTCCTTTCTGATAATGAATACTACCTTATTAAAGCCTGCCTCTAGTGCGTCATGAATGGAATATTCCATAATTACTTCGCCGTTAGGTCCAAGTGGCTCAAGCTGTTTAATACCGCCGCCAAAGCGTGAACCAATTCCAGCCGCCATAATTACTAATGATGTTTTTTTCATTTCTCTAACCTCAAAATATAGATTTAATTATTTATACATAGGACCATATGTAGCACAAGCACGATAATCCTGTCCTTCCTTATCCATGCCGAATGCATTCCAAGCAGCAGGACGGAAAATCTTATCCTCAGGAACATTATGCATACATACAGGAATTCTCAAAATTGAGCAAAGTGTGATAAGGTCAGCACCGATATGACCATAGCTAATAGCGCCGTGGTTGGCACCCCAGTTATTCATTACATCGTAAGCTGTCTTAAATGCACCCTCGCCTGTTACTCTTGGTGCAAACCAAGTACAAGGCCATGTATAGTCTGTTCTCTTCCAAAGTGTGTCGGAAACATTTTCAGGAAGTCCCACTGTCCATCCCTCTGCGATTTGTAGAACAGGTCCTAAGCCTTTAACGAGATTTAATCTAATCATTGTAGCAGGCATTTGGTCCTTAGTTTCAAATCTTGAAGAATATCCGCCACCACGGAAATAACCAAGGTCAGCATAGTTCCAAGTTGTATTTTTCATGATGTTGTCTTGGTCTTCCTTGGTTACCTCATACCAAGGCTTCATAACGGCGTTACCGTTTTCGTCTTTTGCGGCACCGTTTGCATCGAGACAGCAGGCACCGGAGTTGATTAAGTGAATAAATCCACCCGCTTCCTTTGCAACGCCTTCAATATCGTATCCTGTAGCCTTCTTAACAGCCTCAGGACTCCAATATGTTCTTACATCAGCAAACATTTGCGGTCTATTTGTAAGAAGCTTCATAAATAGCATACCAAGACCGTTTAAGGTATCATTTTCAGTAGCTAGAACATAAGGCTCTCTTGCTCCGTTCCAGTCAAATGATGTATTGAGCATTGATTCCGGAAAGTCACAGTTTGGATAGAAGTCAGTCCATTGTCTTTGACCTTGGAAGCCTGCTGTAATTGCATTATGACCAACCATTTCCTCTTCGCAACCTTCAGGTAAATTCTTGTTGCCGTTCATTAAATCCTTAATGATACACATCATCTTAACAACAAATTCCCAGTCAGCATCCTTTTGTTCTCTTGTTCTCTGCATATTTTCAGGGTTCTTATCAAAGCCTTCAATACAATGAGCCTTAGTCCAAGTAAGAGCCTTTTCGTATTCAGCCTTGTCGTAGATGCCCTCTGTCATACGTCTGATAATTTCTACCTCGTCAACAGACTCAACTCTCATACCGAGATATTCCTCAATAAATGCAGGGTCGATAATTGAGCCACCGATACCCATACAGATAGAACCGATTTGTAGATATGACTTACCTCTCATAGTAGCCGCTGCTACTGCTGCGCGACCGAAGCGTAAAAGCTTTTCCTGAACGTCGCAAGGTATAGATGTGTCTGCAGCATCCTGTACATCGTGTCCATAGATTCCGAATGCAGGAAGACCCTTTTGTGCGTGGGAAGCAAGAACAGCTGCAAGATATACTGCACCCGGTCTTTCGGTACCGTTAAAGCCCCATACGCCTTTAATTGTCATTGGGTCCATATCCATTGTTTCTGAACCGTAGCACCAGCATGGTGTTACTGTAAGGGTAATATCAACACCTTCTTTTTTAAATTTAGAAGCACATGCAGCCGCTTCTGCTACTCTACCGATTGTAGTATCAGCAATTACAACCTTTACAGGCTCGCCGTTTGAGTATCTTAAATTCTCCTCAAAAAGCTTTGCTGCTGCCTTAGCCATATTCATTGTTTGCTCTTCAAGTGATTCTCTTACCTTTAGTGGACCACGTCTTCCGTCAATTGTTGGACGGATACCGATTACCGGATAATCACCAATAAGTCTGTTTTCTGCCATTTTGTTTTCTCCTTTAAATACGAAAATTTTATCACATATATTATAATATTTTTGTTAGGTAAAATCAAGTAAATTTCGTTATTATGTACTAAAATTTGTTAATTTTATGCTTTTTCAAAATATTTTATTGCAAAATCAATATCTGTAGGCCCATGTGGATGGTGGTCAACACCTATTTTCTTATCAATATATAACAAATTTTCAAGACCACATTCCTTATATTTTCTTTCAAGTGCAATGCCGTTTTCCTCATATGGTACAGTTTTATCGCTATCCCCATATGCCATATAGATTTTAATTCTATTATCTACAAGCTTGTCAAGCATATCAATAGGATGTCCTCTAAAAGTTAAAAGCTCACTTTTTGTCATATGCCAAGCGTTTTCAAATTCTTGCCACATACTGTCTGTTACATCAGGAGAATTACCAAGTCTAGCGGGACAACTTAAAAAGTTCATTACAGGAGCATCTATGTAAAGTGCTTCAATACATTCAGGATGATTTGCAGCAAGTAAAACTGACATCATCCCACCACAGCTCATTCCAATTGTGATTACTTTGTTTGAAATGCCAAGTTCCTTAGATGCATAATTTATAAATTCATATTGGTCGTTTAATTGGTCGGGTGTTCCCCAACGGTTATGATTTTTAATAAAAATAAGAGTATATCCTCTTTTTACAAATTCGTTTTGCAAATCAGGAAAAGCACCAAAATATTCAGTCTTAAAAACTGTCTTTCCATTTCTTTTGCTTTCATCCTCATTCATTAACGCAATACATCTTTTGTTTTTAAAGCTAAACTCAATATGCTTTATACCATCATAATAATATTCTACTAATAATTCCATAATTCACCTCATTAATGCTATTTATATTTATTTTACTATTTTTTCTTCATAAAGTCAATTAAAAAACCACACCTTGATTAAAAAGTGTGGTTGGTGTTTAATTATTAGTTAGTATAAAATCTCGTGATTTTTTGGTGGACAGTAACAGTCCTGCAACCGCTAAGCAAATTAGCATTTCAGGAAGCATATAAACAAGGTTATATACTAACGAATATATATACGGATTATTATAAATATCGTATTCTCTCCAAATTGTTATACCAGAAATAAAATGGCAAACAAATCTCAAAACCATGGCTAATGCAATAAAGCCAAAAATTTTTATAAGATTATGTTTAGGTTTTTCACTTTCATTTGCAAGATACTTTGCTTCTTCTCCAATATTTTTTCTTGGTTTCGCAAATGATGTAAGGCCAAGCATTGTAAACGCAAGAATAAAATCAAACAAAATACAAATTAAATATGGACCAAAGCCTTTAATGTATGAAAAATAGCTAAGACCGGTAAGTAATTGGAATACTGAATAAACAAATGCTGTTCCAAAGCCCCACTTGTGTCCGTGTCTGATTCCTACAAATAAGACCGGAAGCATACTTGCAGGTGTGATTGAACCACCAAAGGTTCCCGGTGAAATTGCAAAAAAGCTAAGTGCTATTGACATAGCAAGCATAATTGCACATTCACATAAAATTTTTGTGTTTTTTGAAATGTTGCTCATAATTTAAGCTCCTTTAAATAAAATTTACCGCACAGAAAATATCCGTGCGGTAAAAAATATCTAATGGTTGAAATTACTCAAATATTATCTTCCTACGCCGGCATTATCCGTATCAGGTTAAAGGGTTTGGAATTATCCATCTCAGCCTTGACAGCACCCCTGAATATTTAATTGTGCGGTATGGCAATATAATAGCACCAAATTACTCTCTTGTCAAGTATTTTTCGTAATTTTCTTTTGATGTACAAATAATCAGGGTACCATCATTTACTGAAATTTCCGATTCTCTTCCAATAAATTCATTGCTTACACCTAATGGAACTATATTCTTCAGTGTAATATTATCAACTTCGTATAAAAGACCTTTTTCGGTAACACCTAGTGAAATGTCAGTATTGGAAAAAACGGAAATTCGACCTTTTGTATCTTTATCAAAAATCACTTTTTCATTATGCAACGCAAATGTTATATTATCACCGTCAACAAAAGAAATATCTATCCCCTTTTCAGTATAATTTGCTAATAAAGCAATATTTGCTAAAGTGTGGTCAAGCATACCACCAATTGCACCATATATGGTGATTTTTTTGTATCCTTTTGATAAAGCAAATTCAATAGCTAGGGCGCTATCGGTAAAATCTTTTTTGACTGGATATTTAATAATATTTTCACACTTTACTTCACCTGTATATGAATCAAAATCACCAATTACAACATCAGGTTTTATCTTATTTTTGACAAGTGTCAAATATCCTCTGTCAGCACCAATTACAAGGTCGCTTGAATCTAGTTTAAAATCAAGCTCACAATCCAATGCGCATACAATATAACAGGTATTCATATTAAATTTCCTTTAAGATTAATGCTTCATATGCCGAAATATCAATTCTACCGGATACCTTCTTATCGTTCAAAACATCATAGTATTCTTTATCAAGAACAATATATCCGTCTTTACCTTCAATTTCAGTAGCAATAATACCGTTTTCTTTTCCACTTCTTTCAACAAGGTCAATATTATCAGATGCCTCTAAAATCGGTTTTCTATTTACAAGTCTTAACATTGATTTTTGATCAATAGCAGAACCAAGAATAATTACCTGTCCCTTGCCTATCTTTCGTCTAGCAATAGCTGTAAGATTTTCAAGCTCTTCGCTTTCATAGGTTGCAAGACTCTCTGCATCAACTAATTCAAAAGCATCTGTGCCCATAGCAAGTTTAATTTCTTGACCATCATTGAATTTAGCTGAAATTTTTTCGTCTTGAATTGGCAACTGATACTTTGTATATACTCCGCATAAATCTTCGAGGAACGAATATGGTTTTTCAGTATATTTTGAAGCGCATTCTGTCATTATATCGGTAAGAGGTCCAACAATCCAAGTACCGCCATTTTTTATCCATTCGACAATTCTTGTTTCAAATCCGTCACGGGCAGCATTAGGTAGGAATGGGGACACAATTATCTCATACTCACTTAAATCCTTATCTGTTTCAATTACATCAATGTTGTAGTGCCTAAAATAGTTATGGCATAAATCAATATATTTCGCTCTAACATCGTGATCAAATTCAGCAATAAGAGGAGCAAAAAAGAATATTTTAACGGAATTCGAGGAATATGTCATAGCAATTTTAGATTTAGCCTTGGAATTTAATAAAAAGTCTTCTGCTTTTGTTAAAACCTCTGTTAGCTTTTTAACCCCACTGGATGGTGGATTTGGTCTGCCACTGGAATTCAAAAAAGCTCCGTGCCCTAACTCGTGACCATTTGGATGCGAACGGAATAACCAATATAAATTCATTTCCGCACCATGGGCAATTGGTAAAAGTGAATTTACATAGCAATAATCCTTTGAACGATAACCATTATATGCAGCAACTGAGCCATTCCAACCAAGTAACGTTTCTGTTACCCAGAATGGTTTATCCTTCAATGTGCGATAAAAGTCATAATTAAATAATGAACGATACAAATTATCAGTAGTATGATAATGATTATGTTGAACGACATCAAGTTTTTTGTTCATTTTACTGTAGCTTAAATAGTTGTCTACCATAAGGTCTGTGCCTATAGGCGCATTGGTATACTCCCTCAATGCATCAGCTTGCTCATGAACGTATGAGCAAATAAGTGCTTCGTTAAATTCAACCCATTCAACTACTAAGCTAGGATTTTCCCATGCGTATAAAACAGGTGGTTCAATTTGATCAAATGAATTATAATCAAGCGACCAACGGTAAGCGCCCCACGCTTTATTTAAAGCAATAATATCGCCTTTGTACTTATTTTTCAAGTGTTCTCTAAAGTTTTGCTTACATTTTTCGCAATAGCAACCATGGTCGTAAGGATGCACCTCGTTGTCAATTTGCCAACCAATAATTCCAGGATGATTTCCTAATGCTTTTGCCAATTCTTTAGCAATTTTAACATTAAGCTCTCTCATTCCTTTATGAGATTTACATGGATGAACTCTTGCATGTACTTTTTCTTGATATTCAATATAATCCTTTGATTTAACACGCATAGCATCGGGATATTTTTCAAACACCCATCTAGGTGGTGTACAAGAAGGTGTACACATAACTGTATAAATTCCATTTTCGTATAATTTATCAACTACATACTTAAAAAGCTCAAGGTTATATTCACCCTCTTTGGGTTCCATATTGCTCCATGCGAACTCGCCAACACGCATACAGTTCATACCGTATTCTTTCATAAGCTTGATGTCTTTGTCAATTTCGCTTTTATCCCAAAGCTCAGGATAATAAGCGGCGCCTATATAAAATTTTTTCATAATTTTCACTCCTTTTAAATATTAATTATATGATAGCATATATTCATTTCTTTGTCAATTTACTATGTTTTAAAAAACAACAAAATTTTTTTGAAATTTTTAAAATTTTTTTAAAAAAGCTCTTGACAAACAAGATTCAAATGTGTATAATACAACAGTACGCAAATTATGGACCACTAGCTCAGTTGGTTAGAGCAACCGGCTCATAACCGGTCGGTCCGGGGTTCGAGTC
>JAGAJV010000165.1 GCA_017625915.1 Clostridia bacterium | reverse complement strand
CCTATGTGGATAACTGGGCAGTTTGTGACACAACGGTGTGTGGCTTAAAGAAATTCTTTAAAAATCCCGACTCAGTGTCCGACTTTATTTTCAGTTGTCTTAAAAGTGATAAAGCATATACAGTGCGCTTTGGCTTAGTGTCACTTTTATCCTATTATATTAGTGATAAATATATTGATAGAGTAATAGAAAGCACACTAAAGATAAAAAGCGACGAATACTATATTAAAATGGCTATAGCTTGGCTATATAGCGTATGCCTTGTAAAGCAATATGATAAAGCAATAAGGGTAATCGAAAATAAGCTGCTTGATAAATGGACACATAATAAAGCAATCCAAAAATCAATAGAGAGCTTTAGGATAACAAAAGAGCAAAAGGAATATTTGCGCACATTGAAAATCAAATGAGGTTAACATGAAGGTTAAAATTAAGAAACTAAACGAAAATGCCAAAATGCCAACATACGGCTCACCGTATTCAGCAGGAGCAGATTTATATGCTTGCATTGATAGCGATATTACAATCGAGCCAAATAAAACAGTATTAGTTAAAACAGGACTTGCTATGGAGCTATCCCAGGGTTATGTGGCGCTAATTTACGCAAGAAGCGGTCTTGCCTCAAAAAGAGGACTTGCCCCAGCTAACAAGGTTGGCGTTGTGGACTGTGACTACCGTGGTGAAATTATGGTTGCATTACACAATCATTCCACCCAGCCACAAACAATTTGCAAGGACGAAAGAATTGCACAAATGGTAATTACACCATACGTAACTGCCGATTTTGAGGAGGCTGATGAGCTTAGCGACACCGTAAGAGGCGAGGGCGGCTTTGGTTCGACGGGCAGATAGTGGCGAAGCCACAGCGAAATTTGCGTAAACGCAAGCTAAATTCGGTAAACCGAGCTAAATTCCCTACGGGAGCGAAATTCACCTATGGTGAGCTATAAAAGCAAATTTTATTTCGCTAATGTGAATGAAAATGAACATTAATTTCGCTATTTTGTGAAAACAAAATAATTTCGCTATGTCACATCGTGACATAATTTCGCTATTAAAATGTAGGGGCGAGCATTGTTCGTCCGTTTACAAGCTAACGGAGATAAAAATGAAAAACAAAAGTATAATTTGCTTTATCCGTCATGGGCAGACGGATTGGAACACCAAGGGGCTTATGCAGGGGCGTGACGATATTCCCTTAAATGAGGAGGGAATAAGGCAAGCGCAGGAGGCGTCAGCGAGCCTTAAAGCATCCTTGAAAAAAACAAGCTTTAAATTTGATAAAATTTACACAAGCCCACTTAGCCGCGCAAGCGTAACTGCACAAGCAATTGGAAGCGCAATTGGTATTGAAAAAATAATAACCGACGAAAGACTAATTGAAAGAGATTTTGGTGCTTTGTCGGGGGGACACTACGACAGATACAGTAAGGCAGTTTTAGAGGATACCGAGGAGCAAAGCGTAGAAAAGGTTAAAAGCCTTCTTGACAGAGTAAATTCCTTTATATTTGATAATGTAAAGGTCGGGGAAAATGTGCTGCTGGTTACTCACGGAGCAGTTGCTCGAATTTATGCAAGAAACGCAAAAAGAGCAGAGAGAGTGTCCGAAATTGATATAGGAATGTTAGGAAATTGCCATATGGTTATATATTCCTATGACGGAGAAAATATTTTGCTGGAGGGCTATAATGTGTCACCCTGTAGCTTTAATATGGAGGAAATATGAAGAAAATTCTAATAACAGTGTCTATAATTGCCTGTCTTTTGCTAGCTATGCTTTTAAGTGGCTGTGACCTGTATAACAAAAATTATGTTTATGACGGCACATCGCTAATAGGCAAATGGGTTGACGAAGAATTAAATACAGGCTCATACGATGTATATGAATTTGTGGACGACAAAAATGTAATTTTGACTACAAACTGTCATGGAATTGAATTAAACAGGCTTGAGGGCACATATACTGTTGAGGATAACAATAAAATTGTAATTCAGTCTGGCTTTGGCAAGGAATATATTCGCTTTTCAATTACTAAGGACGGACGGCTTGTTATTTTAACTCTTGACGATATGAATATGCCATCAGAGGACGAAAGAGTAATGTCAAAATACAATCTTGAATATAACAAGGGCGAAAACAAGCTGTTTGGCACTTGGAAAAGCCTTGATAACGAAAACGAGAAATTTGTATTCAATGAGGACTTTACAGGAAAAAGCATAGGACTTTCCTCTAAGGGGGAGGTAATAGAATATAAGCTTTACTATTCCTATAAGGGAAGCGAGCTTAATATTATTATTGAGTATATGATAGGCTATGAGGAAATGGTACGCACAACAGAGTTTAAGGTGGAAAAGAATATTCTTACAATGTCAGGCACTGACAAGGACGGAAACAAAATCGAAATTAAGTTTGAAAGGGAAAACTAATGAAGCTATTTGAAAGGAAACTAAATTCAAAGCAAATATTTGACGGCAAGGTAGTTAAGCTTTTTGTTGACGATGTAGAGCTTCCCGACGGGAAAAAGGCAATTCGTGAAATTGTAAGACACCCGGGGGCTGTGTGCGTAATTCCAATAGATAACGACGAAAATGTTATTATGATAAAGCAATTCAGATACCCATTTTCCGAGGTTTTACTGGAAATTCCGGCAGGTAAGCTAGAGCCAAACGAGGACCCGCTTGAGGCTGTAAAAAGAGAGCTTGAGGAGGAAAGCGGAGTTAATGCCCAAAGCGTTGAATACATAGGCACTATGTACACAACCGTGGCAATTCTTGACGAAAAAATTCATATGTATTTGGCAACAGGCTTAACCTACAAAAGCGCCCACCCGGACGAGGGCGAATTTTTAGAGGTTGAGAAAATTCCTCTTAAAACACTTGTGGATATGGTAATGGAGGGTAAAATCCCCGATTCCAAGACACAGATTGCCATTTTAAAGGCAGAGAAAATTTTAGCTAGCAGAAAAACAGGTGAAAAATGAGCTTTTTTAAACTGAGAAGAACAAAAATGCTTGACGAGGCGGTTTTAAATCATAAGCCACAGCAATTATTTACTTCGCTTTTGATTTTTTATTTGGTGTTCTTAATTGCTGATGTAATAAGCGGCGTTATTGCAACAATTCCAACTGCATTTTGGATGATGTCCTATGAGGGCTTTGCAGATATGCTGATTGAATATACATCAGCAATAATGGCAGGAGATAAGGATACAGCAGTATATCAAGCATTTATTGACGAAATGATAGCAAATATACCTGCTTGGCTAACAGGTGTAACTCTTATTGCCTCGGCAGGCTTAATTGCCACAGCAATTTTTTATTGTAAGAAATTTGAAAAAAGACCGATTTCCTCGTTAGGTATCCGTAAAAAGCATATTTTCAGAGAATATGGCTTAGGCGCTTTAATAGGCTTAGTAATGCTTGGCTTAACATATTTAATTTCATTTTTAAGCGGTGCAGTGTCTATAAAGCTAAATCCTAACGGAATAAGCCCACTGATTTTATTATTTCTTTTAGGCTTTATAATTCAAGGCGCAGGCGAGGAAATAATGCTCCGTGGCTATTATATGATAACTGTAGCAAGAGATTATAAAATAGCAACCGCCATAGCAGTAACATCTGTATTATTTGGACTGCTGCACGGTGGAAACGAAAGCGTTAATACACTATCCATAATAAACATTGTACTGTTTGGAATATTTTTAGGCGTATATGTGTTTAAAAGAGGCGATATTTGGGGCGTGTGCGCAATTCACGCAATGTGGAATTTTGCACAGGGCTGTATATTCGGTGTAAGCGTTAGCGGTATGGATACTAAGGTATCAATATTCGTAACGGAAATAGACAAAAATAAAGTGCTTGCAAACGGCGGCAGCTTTGGCTTAGAGGGAAGCATAGCAACCACAATAGTTGTGCTTATTGCAATAGCCCTTGTGTTCCTTTTAAAAACAAAAAAGGGCGAGGAATCACTGTCAGACGCAATCGATTTTGAATAATATACAAAAATAAGCATTTGAATTGGAAAAATATTCAAATGCTTATTGACTTTTATAAAACATATTAGTATAATAATATTATATAATAAGCTTTTTGGGGGAGAGTATGAGAAGGGGAGCTTTAGCTATACTTATGGTAGCTTTATTGCTATCTGTGCTTTTTGTCGGCTGTAGCACTGGCACGGACAAGGTAAAATGCATAGATATTCAATTAACCAGTGAGCAATATGCCTTTGGAGTAAATAAAAGTGACACAGAGCTTTTAGCTGTTGCAAACCAATTGCTTAGCCAGCTAAAGAGTAATGGCGAGCTTGAAAAAATTATCAATAAATACTTCTCAAACGATACATCAAGCATTAAAACCTTTGGGGCAGGCGTTGAAGCAAAAAGCAAAAATCAGCTTGTTGTGGCTACGCATATTCCATTTTCACCCTTTGAATATAAAATAGGCGATAGATACTGTGGCATTGATATTGAAATTGCAGGGCTTTTGGCTGAGAAATTAGATAGAGAGCTTGTAATTAAGGAAATGGATTTCAATACAATATTAGATGCGGCTGCAAATGGCGAGGCTGATATTATAATGGCAGGCTTAACTGTGTCAAGCGATAGAGAAAGGCTGGTTTCCATTACCGATACATATTTTGAAGCATCACAGGTGGTGATTGCAAGACAAGAGGACAAGACCTTTGACGATTGCAAAAGCACCGAGGATGTGGTTGAAATTTTGAGAAAAATGAACAAAAACACAAAAATTGGCTATCAAAAGGACACCGTTTCAGCCTCATATGTTGATGGCGATGCTGAGTGGGGCTTTACGGGCTATAATGTCACCTTTCTCGGCTATGAATCTGCATTACAGGCAGTAAGAGCCTTAATTGACGGCGAGGTTGACTATGTAATAGTTGACGAGGGCCCGGCAAAAATGATTGTGGAACAGTTAAACAGGTAAGGGGCTGACACATTAAGGCACAACCATAATTCAAGAGCCACCTACATTTTTTGTAGATGGTTCTTTTTTGTAAAACGAAAACCACGCGATAGTCGTGTGGTTCAAAAAAGGCTATTGGCGATGAGCAGAAAGCAAATAAAAATTCAGCGAAGAATGCCCTTGTGTCAAAGGCTCCCTTGTGTAAAGGGAGCTGTCAGCGAAGCTGACTGAGGGATTGTTTTGTATAGATTATCGCTTTTTACAATCCCACCGTCACATCAAGATGTGCCACCTCCCTTTACACAAGGGAGGCTTTGTT
>JAGAJV010000164.1 GCA_017625915.1 Clostridia bacterium | reverse complement strand
TTTGCGTCAGCAAAGCCAACTTGACACATTGTATCTAAGCAATATTGTATTACTGCATCAGCAATACCCTCGCCTGCCTCGTTGCATACAAATACTCTGTACTTTTCCTCTTGTACATCTGTATCTGTGTCTGTATCTGTGCTTGTGTCTGTATTTGTGTCGCTATTTGTATCTGCTGCTGTATCTGTATTTGTAGCTGTGTTAGTGTCTGTATCGTTACCGCCACAGGAGCATACAAGTAAAAGCATACAAAGAGCAAGACAAATAAATACTAAAAGCTTCTTCATTTTGTTTTCTCCTAAATTTGTTTTTTCTTATTGTAGCATTATTTTTTCAAAAATGTAACAATTATTCTATTGTAAAGGAAATTTCCTTTTCGCTATCTGTTGTATTTACGATCTGGAACGCAGTTACATCAGCTGATAATTCAACAGTGATTTTTCCGTCCTTAGCCTCGTATTCTGTTCCGTTATATATAACCTTAACGCCCTCAGCCTTAGTTAGCTTAAGTGTTGCGTCAATGCCTGAAATATAGTCGAAATAAAGTGTTTTATCGCCACCTGATAGCACCTTTTCGGTAACTATATTTGTTGATACGCTCTTTTCAACCTCAATAGGTGTGTCCTCGTTGCCTGCACCGTTTTTATCAATTTCAATAGTACAGCAAGCAAAGAGCCAAGCACTATCACTATCTACATTACCCTCGCTAAATAGGTACATCGGGCTCTTTTCGTTCCACCAGCCCGCACTATTACCATGGTTTTTGATTGCCTTTTCCATATATTTATCAAGCGGATAAAGTCCTGTGCTCTTATCGCAAAGCTCATAATATTGATTTACAAGCGCATTATAGGCTTCCTTATATAGATAATTTCCCTCGTCATCATAGATATATGAGGACATAAGGCTTGTTTCGCAAACCTTGTAAAAGCCCGGTAAATACTTGCTTTCTGAGCCTATTCTTACATAAACGATAGGTCCGTCCTCGCTATCTAAGTGATAGCATTTGTCGACCTCGCTATATACAAGTGTAATATCGCTCCTTGAAATATCAATATCAGTAGCTGTAACTACCCAGTTTCTATAGCCCATAAATAAGCTCTCCAGCCTTGCAGGGTTGGTGATATATGTATATGGGTCGTCAGCAGGGGTATATACAGGGTCAGAGGCTCTGTTTATTGTAAATGAGCAGCTCTTATCCTCTGCATTTTTAGCTTTAATACCGATAAGGTAAGGCGTTGCCTGTGTAGTGTCTGAGCCTAGATTTTTCTTTTTGATTTCAATAGTAACAACACCGTTTTCGTCTGCAAGCGGTTCAATTGGATGCTGTAGCGCATTTAAAGGCGCGCCATAGTAGCCAACCTCGCCCTCAATATCCATAGAAAACTCGTAAATTCCGTCCTTTTTAGGTGTGAATAGGAAAAATACGATTTCCTCGTTTGAAATATTCAGTGTATAGAAGGTGCCTGCCTCGGATACAAGGTAAGCCTTTCTATCGTCTGTAATATCGTCAGGTGTACCGCTGTCGTGTACTCTTTCGTACGGTAGTCCTGATGCGCTTTGACTTACCTTGACTGTGATTTCGTTGTTATCCGGTGTAACTACTACATTCTCACCGATAAAATATTCATTTTTAGCAAGGTCTGTAACCTTAATTTGAAATTCATTGCCTATTAGAGTTATTTGAGCAACTCCGTTTGCATCAGTAAATGCCATTTGGTCGCCAAAATAAACTACAGTATCTGCAAGCGGATTTCCGTCAAAGCCCAATACAGTTACTTTATAGGTAGCCTCTTGCGGATGACTGTCTGTATTTGTATCAGTGCCTGTGTCTGTGCTTGTATCTGTATCGTTATCGCCACAGGATACGATACATACAGCACATAAAATTGCAAGTAAAATTAATAATATTTTTTTCATTTTTATCCTCCGCCTCAGCGATTTCATCACAAGGTGATTTCATCGACGAAGTCGATTTATTTCCGAAGGGATTTATTTGGTGCATAATTGTGGCAAGCCACAATTATGCGCCTATGTGTTCGTAATAGTAGCAAAGCTTTGTCCAAGAATGGTCAACGCCCTCAAAGGTGAACTTATCCATTAATGCTTGAAGAATTTCTGCAAGCTCCTCTGTCATAGCTACACAGCCGTGAAGCTCCGGATTATCTGGATGTGTTGCTTCTGTAATCATCTTGTCTGCATATGCTTGAGCCTTTTCTGTCAGGTCATAGTTGTCACCGTGATACTTACCGTCAAGCACCTCGTCAACCTTGTAGATATTTACATAGTTGTTTTCGTAATCAGCGCCCCAAAGTGTCTTAAAGCCCTGTCTCCAGTTGTCACCAAATTGAACCTTAAATTCCTCATACTTGTCAAGTACAAGCTGGTCGTTAGCTGACGGGAAGCGTCTTCCGTGGTAAATGCCATTTACAACATCAACAACCTGATTTAGCTCTGCGTATTCCTCATAGTCTACGCCCCACATATTCTTAAAGTAATCAAGAGCAATATTCTTATCAGCCTTAAATTCGGCTCTGTATTCCTCAATCTTATTCTTTAGATCTGTGTCCTCTGTGTCCTTTTTGCCATTAATAATATCAATAAGCAGTTTGTTTTGATTTAACTCTATAAACTTATCACTATCAAGCACATCCTCGAGCTTGTCAACAATATATTGAACCTCAAAGGATGAAATATAAGCTATCATTTCCTGGTCGCTACCGTTCTTTGATAAATCAAATGCGCCTGCCTTAATTAAATCCTGTAGGTTCTTTGTTGGGAATGTGTTTGTTGGGAATAGGAAGTCTGCATAAAGGAGTGAGCCCCGGCTTCCGTCCTTATTCTTAACATAGTAATAGCCATCCTCACCGAGCATTACATCAACACCGCCTGCAATAGTAGAGCCAATGCCCTCCATTGTATCCGGGTTAAAGTTTTCGCCCTCCTCAAAGGTGAACGGTCCCGGAGATGCTACGATAAAATATTCAAAGCTTTCGCCCAGGTATTCAACTGTAAAGGTGAATGAGCCTGCATCATAAATTTCATAATAAGCAATATCAATGTAGTATTCCTTACCCTCTTCAAAGTAAGCAACCATTGTACAGTTCTTATGGTCGTTGCCGGTATAGAGATAGGATAAACGCTCGCCCTTGTCACTGTCTGTATAAAGTGTTTCCTTACCGTCCAGGAATATCCAGCCCTGTACCTCCTTAGTGGAGCTAGAGGTTACACGGTATGCGCCGCTCTTAGTTGGAACAAACTTATAGAGTAAGCCTCTTGGCATAATAAGTCTGCCATCATATTCAACTGTGTTTGGATTGTCCTTGCCCTCAGCTGCAATATATGCACTCATTGTGCTTAAGCCTAAAATTGGGTTGTCCATTTGCTTTTCTGTACCGTATGCGCTGTAATATTCGCAAATTTGCAGCCATTCGTTAGGATCATCGTCAACGCCGTAAATATCTGTCATTTTGATAAGAAGGTCCTTTAATTCCTCGTTTACAGCAGTTAAGCCATAATATTTGGAGTTAGAAGCATAGTTACAGTATTTAAGCAGCTTTGCTGAATCCTCCTCGCCTAAAAGTCCCTCGTACATTAAAATTGTAATGCTTGTTTCAGGTGCAAATTGAGTTACGCCAATAAGCTCTGCAAGTAGGTATGGACCGTTCTTTGGACACTGGTGGCCGTCAACGTGATTTTGACATACACGGTAGAAGCCGTCATCATCAAGAACTATTGTAGCGTACTTATTAAAGCCGAAGCCGTCCTCGTTCTTTTGAGTTGCAGCATACTTTGAAATATATGTTGGCTCGTCAATATCCGCTTCCTTAACAACGCGCATATTCTTAATGGAAATACCGTCATCTGTTGGGTCGTTTTCCATAATCTCATTCTTCATATAGAGAATGTTGATTTCGTATTCGCCATCCTGATCCGCTACATAAGCATAGCAGGTCTTCCAATCTTCACCAACGCCTACGATTTGGAAAATATCCTTGCCATCTGCAAATACATAAACGATATCAGCAGTATTCTGTGTATTTTCTGTGTTGGATAGGTAATCAAAGGCTAAAACCTCGCCCGCCTTTAATTGAACCTTCATATTAATTTGTGAGAAGGAATTGATTTTGCCGCTGTTTGATGTAAAGATGTACTTATTGCCATTTTCGTCCTCTTTAATGATAAACGGCCATGACATTTCGTTATCCTCAGGGTAGTATTCGATATTAATATCGCCTTGATTAATAGCCTCGCCGATTTCCTCGCTGGATGGCATATCAATATCAGGAGTTTCGGTAGGAGTGATTTCCTCAATATCTGTTACGATTTTCTGAACATACTCGTCCTTTGTAAAGTAATCAAACATAATATTGAACGGTGTTTCGCTAACGATACCGCCAACCTCAACAAGCGCTATCATACCGTAACGGTCAACGATAATGTTTGTTGGGTAACCGCCGATTGGGAAGTGTGATGCCCAGCTTGATGCTACCTTTGCAACAGGGAACTTAAGCTCATAGTCGTGTGCGTAAAGCTTAACATCGGACTCCTTGTCTGTTGGGTATGGGTTGATTGCGATAATTTCAATATCGTCCTTATACTTTTCGTATGAGGAGTTCATATAAGGAAACTCGCTTGCGCAAGGACCGCAGGTTGTAAACCAGAAGTTAAGTAAAACTGCCTTCTTGGTTTTCAGAATTTCTGAAAGCTTTAGTGTTTCACCGTTAATTGTTGTAACCTCTAAATCCATCATAATATCACCGGCCTTGTATGCATTAGCAGGCCATTCGTGATTAGGATTTTCAATTACGCTTGACACTGTGGTAATAACTGTGCCAGCCTCGTTTAGCTTGTAGCTGCTTTCAAACTTATAGCCGGCAGGTGGATTTTTAACTGCTACTGTATAGTTACCGTTTCTTGGTAGGCTAAAGGTTACTGTACCGTTTTTGCTTGTTTCGCCAAAATCCTTAATTGAGCCGTCCAGCATAACAGTGAGTGTTACCTCAGGCACTGCCATTCCGCCAACGGTTTTAACCTGAACTGTGTAGTCCACATTGTTATCAGGCTTACCCGGATCTACTGATGAGTCTGTGTCGGTTGATGTGTCGGTGTTAGTATCTGTATTAGTATCAGTATCATCACCGCGGTCACAGCCAACCAAGGATGTCGCTAGCATTGAAAATAGCATAATAAGTGCGATAATCAACGCAAGTGATTTTGTGAGCTTTTTCATACTCTTTCTCCTTCTATATTAAAAGATTTAATTAAGCATTTTAAATATACTAAAATAAAAAACACTTGTACTTTATTATAATACATTTTAATTATAAAGTCAATATATATATTATTTTTTACATTTAATACATATTTAGTGGCAGGTGAAAAAATTTCAAAAAGGGCTTTACATTTATGTGCATTTAATGGTATACTAAATATAACTATATATTTTGAAAATTTTGTCGAAACGAGGAAATTAAAATGTACGAGCTTTTAAATAAGATTTCTTCCCCGCAAGACATAAAGGGTCGCACGCTTACGGAGCTTAATGCTATATGTGACGAAATTCGACAGGCGATTATTAACCGTGTGTCAAAATTCGGCGGGCATTTTGGCTCTAATATGGGTATTGTTGAAACAACACTCGCCCTTCACTATGTATTTAACTCTCCTATAGATAAATTTGTATTCGATGTTTCCCATCAAAGCTATCCGCACAAGATGCTGACAGGCAGAGCCTTCGGCTTTACGGACGAAGATAGCTTTACAAAAATATCGGGATATACAAATCCTGACGAGAGCATACACGACCTTTTTAATGTGGGACACACATCAACCTCAATAAGCGTCGCTTGTGGCTTATGCAAAGCAAGAGACCTGCGAGGCGATAAGGAAAATGTAATAGCAATTATCGGTGACGGCTCATTAAGTGGCGGTGAGGCGCTTGAGGGCTTAAATGTAGCAAGCGAATTGAAATCTAATTTAATCATTGTTGTCAATGATAATGATATGTCAATTGCTGAAAATCACGGCGGCTTATACTCTAACCTCCGTCTTTTAAGAAAAAGCAAGGGTGAGTGTGAGTGTAATCTGTTTAAGAGCTTCGGTCTTGACTACAGATATATTGATAACGGTAACGATTTAGCGACACTTATCGGGGTATTTAATGAAATTAAGGGAATTAATCATCCTATAGTTATTCATATAAATACAGTTAAGGGTAAGGGCTCAAGCCTTGCTGAAAATGAGAAGGAAAAATTCCATTCCACTGTGTCCTTTAATAAGGAAACAGGCGAGCTTGTGTCTATAAACAGTGGTGAAACTTATCTTTCTGTAACAGGTGACTATATCTTGAAAAAGATAAAGGAGGACAAGGATTTTGTAGCAATTTCAGCAGGTGTGCCATCTGCGCTCGGCTTTGGCTTTGATGCTTCAAAAAGAGCTGTGGCAGGCAAGCAATATATTGATGTTGGTATTGCAGAGGCAACCGCTGTGGCTGTAGCCTCCGGTATTGCAAAAAATAATGGCAAGGCGCTATTTGGGACTTATTCCAGCTTTATTCAGCGCACCTACGATCAGCTATCCCACGATTTATGCTTAAATAACAGTCCTGCAACTATTTTGGTATCAAATGCATCAGTTTATGGCTTTAAGGATAAGACACATATTGGAATTTTCGATATACCTCTCCTTTCCTCAATACCTAATCTGGTTTATTTAGCCCCGGCAAGTAAGGAGGAGCTAACCTCAATGCTTGAATGGAGCATTAACCAAAACAGCTACCCTGTGGCTGTAAAAATGCCCGGTGGCGAGGTATTCTCTGCTAATTACAGGGTGGATAACGATTTTAGCGATACTAAGTATCAGATAACTGAAAATGGCGAGGGGGTGGCGATTTTAGCTCTTGGATGCTTCTACAAAATTGGCGTAGAATTATACACTGCTCTGAAAAAGCAAGGCGTATGTGCTACTCTGATTAATCCAAGATTTATTAATCGTCTTGACGAAAATACTCTTGATTGTCTAAAGAAAAACCACCATACAGTAGTTACTCTCGAGGACGGAATACTTGACGGTGGCTTTGGCGAAAAAATCGCTTCATATTATGTAAACGACAGCATGCGCGTGCTAAAATACGGTCTTGAAAAGGAATTTATCGACAGGTATAATCCTTGCGACATTCTAAGAGAAAACGGAATTGAAATAAATAGTATTATAGGGGATATTAAGAGATGAAGAAGCTTTTGATTGTTTTGTCTTTACTTGCTTTTGTGATTTTGCTTGCTTCCTGCGGTGCAGAGGATATAAGCGAGTATCAGATTGTAATTCCTGAAAACGCTACGCTAACAGAAGCTTACGCCGCAGAAAACCTTTCGGAAATTATAAAAAGCTATTACGATGTATCGGTTAACATAGTAAAGGATACCGAGAAAGAAAAGAAGCACGAAATTTTAATTGGTGAAACCAACAGAAACGAGTCAAAAACAGACACCTCCCTTGGCGAAATGCAGTATTTACTGTTTAAAAGTGGAAATAAAATCGTTATAAAGGGTAACGGAATTTATATTGGCTCTGCCTGTGGCAAGCTGGCAAACGAGCATTTGACCATACAGGACGGTGACATTTTTGTAACAGATTTAAGCAAAAATGCATCTGCTTACACATACGCTCTGCCTACACAGTGCGACAATGTAATCTTTATGATTGGTGACGGTATGGGAGAAAATCACATTCTTCTCGGTGAGCAAAAATGTAATTTTTCGTTCGTTGCAAGACAGTTTCCAAATAAGGGAATGTCAGTTACTCGCTCACAATCGGTAATTAACGGAGATGCCTCATATACTGATAGCGCTGCAAGCGGCACTGCTATGGCAACGGGCTATAAAACCATTAATGGCTATTTAGGACTTGATAAGGACGGAAACAGACTTCTTAATGTAAGAGAGCTTGCTCATTCTGTCGGTGCAAAAACTGCTGTTATAACTACTGATAAGATAACGGGTGCTACTCCGTCTGCTTATTTGTGCCATAATATTTCAAGAGAAAACACAAACGAGCTGCTTGCAGAAATTAATGCTTTAATTGCGGATAACAAGGTTAATTACTGTATGGGTGATGTTGGCTATGACCTTACATTAGAAACTAAAATTGCGCTAAACGAAATTTCCAAGGATAATTCGAAGTTTTTCATTATGATTGAGGAGGGCTGGATAGACAAGCACTCACATAATAAAAATCTTTTAAGCACTGCATATATGGTTCAGCGCTTTAATGATGCAATTGAGTATGCTACTCAGTTTGCATTAATGCATCCTAACACTGCTCTAATTGTAACCGCTGACCACGAAACAGGTAAGCTGGACGAGAAAAACGGAATGTTTTTATTTAGAAGCGATAACCACACAAACAAGGATGTGCCAATTTTTGCTATAGGCGCAGGCACAGATATATTTAACGGCGCAACCGTTGAAAATGTAGAGCTTGCAAAATTTGTGGCAAAGGCTTACTCAAATGACGATTTCGGAATGAGCCTTGATGAGCTTTTAGTATCATCACAGAAGTAGTGCTTCATATTAAAAAAATAGCCTATCACGCAAAGCGTAATGTCCTTAGCGGAGAAATTACGAATCAAATTTCTTTAGTTGATACGCAGTAAACAAACAATAATCCCCGACAGATTTTTAAGTCTGTCGGGGATTGTTGTACTATTTGATAAATTGGAATTTGGCTAATTATTTAGATGAAATAAAATCGGTCTTATTCTCCACCTCGAATTCCATTGTGTCCATATTTAGAACATGAATGCTACAATTACATGCCTTGAACACGCGACTTTTGTTGTTCCATTCAATGCCTTTAACCAAATGGTAAATAACGTTAATCACACCGCCGTGTGTTACAACTAAAACGTTGCCTTTTACATCGCGGTAATTGAAGGTAAACTCTAAAAACCACCTCTTTATTCGACGATAGAAATCCTTGGGACTTTCGCCATTAGGATAAGCCTCATCCATTTCTAATGAACTAAAAAATAACCCCGGATATTGTTTCAGTGCAGTATCATTGAGCATACCTGCCAAATCACCATTGTTTGTTTCCCTTATTTGAAATTCCTTGTGAATAGGTAAACTTAACTCGGAGGATATTATATTTGCCGTGGTTAGAGTTCTGGTCAAGTCACTTGATACAATCTGTGCAATTTGGTATGTATGGTTGTTATCTTTGAGATGCTTCGCAAGTTGCTTTGTCTGCTCCGCTCCCTCGGGAATTAAGTCTGAACTACTCCAGCCCCCACGATATCTATTATCGTCTTTTCCGTGCCGCACAAAAATCAATTTCATTCTAACCACCTCCATCAAATTCTTATTTGGTACAATATAGGAGTAGAAACTCAATGCAAAAAGCATTGCAAAACTACTCTTATTTTTATACAATAAAGAGGAAAGGTCCGGCGTAATTCTTATTGGATTAACACATCCGATCGATAAACTGTCGA
>JAGAJV010000163.1 GCA_017625915.1 Clostridia bacterium | reverse complement strand
TGCTTCAAGGGCATTACCACTTAGGCAAGGAAAGCATAATTGATAATATCCCCTACATAACCTTAGAGGCAATGTGTGAGGGCGAATGCAACTCATTTAAAATAATGGAATTATAAACACATTATCGAGGATAATTTGCGAGTAAACCGCAGGTTGTCCTCGATTTTTATAGAAATACTTGAAGAAAAATGCTCTGTATGCTAAAATTGAATTAGCAAAAGGAAAGGGGTGAGCCAAATGAGATTTGCTGATAAAATAATGCTTTTAAGAAGTAAAAAGAATATTTCTCAAAAGGAGCTGGCGAAAGCATTAAATGTGTCAAGACAATCTGTTTATAAGTGGGAAGCGGATTTAAGTATTCCCGAAATAGATAAAATTAAAAAAATGGCAGAGATATTTGGTGTTTCCTGTGAAGATCTACTTAATGATAATATATCATTGAATATAAGCGAGAATGAAAATAATGATATAGTCGAGGAGAGTGCTACAAAAAAGTCGAAAAAACCGTATCTGCTAATTTTTGTGGCAATGGCATTATTTGTTGTAGCATCTATCGCATCAACATTCCTTATAATGAAGCTTACTGATAATAGTACAGACACACCACACACCCAGCATAACTTAATTAGAACCTCAGTTATTAATGAGCCTACCTGTGAAAATAGGGGACTAGTAAATATAAAATGCACTGAATGTGAATACACAGGCACAAGTGTAATTTCCTCAAAGGGACACACATATGTAAATAATATTTGCACAGTATGTAGCAAAATAAAAGGCTCGGAGGGTATAGAGTACGAATATAGCGACCTGTATGATGGCTACTATGTAAAATCTATAGGACAATGCACAGACACCAAAATAATAATTTCCAACAAGCTTAACGACAAAAATGTTGTTGCAGTAGGCAAGGAGGCATTTGCATATTCGGCTATTCAATCGGTAAAAATCCCCGACACAGTGACGATAATTGAAGAAAAAGCGTTTTATCAATGTACCAATCTTAGTAAAATAGAGTTAGGGCGAAATATTACAAGTATAGGTGAATATGCTTTTAGTAAATGCTCGCAACTTAACAAGCTGGTTATACCCGGTTCAGTGGAGATTATAAAAAAATATGCATTTGAGGACACCTCTATTTTCCGTGTGACATTCGGCAAAAAAACGAAATTAATAGAAATTGGCGCATTTCATAATTCGAATATTCAAATTGCTGAATTTTCTGAAAGCTCATTATGGAGCTTAAAAAGTGCTGGCGGAAAGGAAATTCTTGAAATAAGTGTAGAGGCATATTTAGATAAAGAGAATATAACAAAGCTGATTAACGAAAATTGGGGATATAGCTGGGAAAGAAAGCAATCATAAAACCTCTATAAAAATTTAGAAAGGAGAGGAGCAAAATGACATTTGCAGAAAAAATTCTTTATTTGAGAAAGAAAAAGGGAATACAGCAAAATCAGCTTGCTAAGGAGCTTAATGTTTCAAGGCAGTCAATCTACAAGTGGGAATCTGGCGCATGTATGCCGGAGCTTGACAAAATAAAGAAAATGGCAGAAATATTTGAGGTTTCCTACGACATACTGCTAAGCGATGAAATGTCGTTAAATGAACCCAATCCTGCCGAAAATCAAGAAAAGATTAAAATTTCTAAAAGCAAGCTATCCTTATCCTTAATAATTTCAGTCTTAGTAGCTTGGATTACAGTAGTAGTTTTGCTATTTGCCTTTAGCCCCTTTGATAAAAAAGAGGATAACAAAGCTACGGATACAGATACATTAAATCTGGACTCCCAAGCGCCAATTCAGCATACCGAGGAGCATAATATTGAAATAGCATCAATAATTGAACAGGCAACCTGCGAAAAATCTGGTAAGGCATTAATGCACTGTAATGATTGCGACTATAAGAAAATTACAATAATAAAAGCAAAGGGACATACACAAGCGGTTGGCGAAAGATGTGAGGAATGTGGCTATATAAAGGGCACCGCAGGCATCGAATACGCCACAGGCGATGGCTATGGTAACGATTATTATGTTAAATCAATTGGAAGCTGTAAAGAAACAGATATAGTAATTTCCAATATGTATAACGGTAAAAATGTTGTAGCCATTAAAAGCGAAGCATTTAAGAATTCAAATATAACATCTATTACACTGCCAGACACCGTAACAACAATTGAAGCAAGCGCATTTTATGGCTGCGTTAATCTAAAAACCATAAAGCTTTCAAGCGCGTTAAAGGAAATAGGAGAGTACGCATTTTACATAAGCGCTCTGGGCCCTTATCTTGATTTGCCACAGAAGCTTGAGAAAATTGGCGAATTTGCATTTTATAATACGAAAATAACATCAATACATTTTGGAAGAGACCTTAAATACATTGGAAGCAGTGCGTTCGCAAGATGCACTATAAAGGATGTCAAATATGATGGCACGGGATATTGGGAATTACCAAATGTATTATCAGAAAAAATATCATTAAATTCACAAACCTTCCCATCACGAGCCTCATACATATGGAAGAAAATAATAAGCTAGTAGCATTTAATATTTATATAGCTTGATTAATAAAAATACCACTCAACATGATTGTTGAGTGGTTTGTTGTAAAACGAAAATCACGCGATAGTCGTGTGGTTCAAAAAAGGCTATTGCCGATGAGCAGAAAGCAAATAAAAATTCAGCGAAGAATGACCTTGTGTCAAAGACTCCCTTGTGTAAAGGGAGCTGTCAGCGAAGCTGACTGAGGGATTGTTTTGTATAGATTATCGCTTTTTACAATCCCTCCGTCACATCAAGATGTGCCACCTCCCTTTATACAAGGGAGGCTTTGTTTTAATCCCGCTTGA
>JAGAJV010000162.1 GCA_017625915.1 Clostridia bacterium | reverse complement strand
TTCGCCCCGTGGACGCGTACTTGCGTACGCGGAGGGGCGAAAACGGCGATAATAATTCATAAAATAGAAGAAAAGCGTAGCTTTTCAACCTTAATAAGTAAGAACCACCAACATAAAAATGTAGGTGGTTCTTGAATTATGATTATGCCTTAACGTGTCAGCCTCTTATCCTACACCCTACACCCTAATTATCATCACAGCGCTCAATAGAATAAATAAAATCATTTTCTCTCATAATTTTATCAAGCTGAGTAGAGGAAAGCTCCTTATCGGTGTTAAGAGTTGCGCTGTAAGTAATATTTTCACCATCGCGCTTTATGTTCAAATGGTTAAATCGGTCAACACCAAACATTTCCTTAATCTTTTTGTTAGCGTCGTCAATCTGCAAAAATACAATATTTACAGAGAAATACTTTTTTGTTTTAAATGGCTTAATCTTTAGGTGGAATAGCAATTGAATACCAATCATAATTAGCGTAGCACCAATAGCAACTATGTAAAGCCTGCCGCCGCAAGCCATACCAACACCGGCAGTAGCCCAAACGCCTGCCGCAGTAGTAAGTCCCTTAATTTCTTGCTTACGGTAAATAATAATACCGGCACCAAGGAAGCCAACACCGGAAACTATCTGAGCTGCAACTCTTGCTGCGTCTGCATCAGGTCCAAATGCATTTATACTTATAATCATCATAAGACAAGCACCAATAGACACAAGGGTGTGTGTCCTGATACCTGCCTCCTTAAACCTCTTTTTTCTCTCAAGACCAATAAGAAAGCCTAAAAATGCTGATATCAATATATCGATTAAAAACCAAAGCTGAGCGATTATTTCTTCCATAATTACCCCCATTAATGTTATATTTAATTTATAACATAATATTCTTTAAAAGTCAACAGGTTAATTTAATTTATAATATTGCAAAAAAATTATATATATGATAAAATAAAACATATATGGAGGGTGTAATGGAAAAAATAATAGTAAGTGCTTGTCTTTTAGGTGTACCTTGCCGTTATGATGGCAAATCTAAGCCTTCAGAAGAAGTAATAGCACTAAAGGAGAAATATGAGCTAATACCTGTCTGCGCCGAGGTGTTAGGCGGACTTTCAACCCCAAGAATAGGCGCAGAAATCGTAGGAGATAAGGTTATAAGGCAAGACGGTGTTGATGTAACCTACGAATACCACAAGGGAGCAAGCGAGGTTCTAAAAATTGCCCTAGAAAACGGTTGTACAAAAGCGGTTTTAAAATCAAAAAGCCCATCCTGTGGCAAGGGCAAAATTTACGATGGTACATATACAAGAACGCTTATTGACGGTAACGGAATATTAACCGACCTACTATTAAAAAATAACATTAAGGTATATAGCGAAACGGAGATAGATAAGCTATGAAAATTATAGCAACGGATTTTGATGGCACATTGAGTTATAACGGAAAAATCAGTGACGAGGATAAACGCGCCATTCACAAATTCAGAGAAGCAGGCAACAAATTTGGCATTGTGACAGGCAGAGACGTTGACCTCGCTCAATGGATAAAGCAGGAAAACGGGCTTGAATTTGACTATGTAATTTGCTGCACAGGCGGAGTTATAAAAAATGGCGACGGCGAAATTATTTATCAAAAAAAGGGCAAGATTGGTCCATTTATATATGATTTAATCGAAAAGGCTAAGATACTTGGCGCATATGGCTTTGCAATAGGTGATGTGCTTCTTAAGTGCATTATCGACATAAAAGGGAAAATCCCAATGCAGCTGGACGCACTAAAGGAATTTACCCACGCAAACACAGGCTTTACCAATGAAGAAAATGCAACGCTTTTTGCAAAATATGTAAATGAGAATTTTGGTGACAAAATAAGCGCCCACCAAAACGGAACAGCTGTTGATATGCCACCGGCATATACTTCAAAGGTAACAGGCGTATATGAATATGCAAAAATGTTTGATAATCCCGAAATTTACGCAGTAGGCGATAATATAAACGATATTCCTATGATAGAGGAATTTTGTGGCTTTGCAGTATCAAATGCAAAGGATGTAGTAAAAGCAAGTGCAAAGCATCAATGTAACAGAATTGCCGATATGATTGAATTTATAATGGAGGACAAATAAAATGAACGCAAGAGATAGATTTATTGAGATATTTAAATCAAAAATAAAAAGAGAGGGCGCAGACAAGCTCCTTGACTTTATTTGCTCACCGTCCTCAGACTTTTTTACAGCACCTGCAAGCGCAAGATATCATAGTGCATACGCAGGTGGACTTTGCGAGCATTCCTTGAATGTATATGATTGCTTAGTCGCATATCTTGATAGACCCGTAGCAAAGGAAAGATACGGTCTGAATTATAGCGAGGAAACAATAGCTATAGTTTCACTTTTACACGACCTTTGCAAAATGAATGTGTATAAGCCGGGCTTTAGAAATGTAAAAAACGACCAAGGCGTATGGGAAAAGGTGCCAACCTTTGAATTTGATGACAAGCTACCTTATGGACATGGTGAAAAAAGCGTTTATATGATTACCCCATTTATGAAGCTAACAAGAGAGGAAGCTTTTGCGATTCGCTATCATATGGGCTTTTCGGGCGCAGGCAATCAACAGGAAATAAATAATGTAAGTAAGGCATACGAAATGTTCCCACTTGCATTTGCACTATCCACTGCCGATATGGAGGCTACATATTATCTAGAAAAGGAGAAATAATCAAAAATTATTTTCCTTGACAACAATTATATTATATGTTAAAATATAGAATAGAATATAATATCTCTAAGGAGAAAAATATGAAAAGAATAGTATCATTGCTTCTTACTTTAATAATGGTAATGAGCTTATGTAGCACCGTTGTTTTCGCTGAGAATTTAATAGATTCCGTTGTAACAGTGCAAAACGCAGAGGGCTTCGCATCGCAATTAGTTAGCGTTACAGTTAGAGCTGACGAAATAAGTGGGCTTTCTGGAGCATCTATAAAAATTAAATACGATACAAAGCTAGAGCTTATATCTGTTGAAAATGGTGGCTTCTTTGATAATATTGCAGACTCTGCAATATACGGTCAAGATACTGCGGGAGTAAACGGAGAATATACATATGTCGGCTTAAATAATGGAGAAAACTCTCCAAAGGTAAGAGGCGAGCTTGTAAAGCTAAGCTTCAAGCTTCCTTCTGACGCACAGGCTGGTGATAAGTATCAAGTTGAGGTTGTAAAAAATGGCTCAATATTAGCCACAGGAGTTGATTCCTCAAAGGAATTTAGAGTAGTAAATGGCGAGATTACCGTAAAGGAAGGCACACCTTGTGCTAGCCATACCTTTGGTGATTATGTTGTTTTAGGAACATCAAGCTACCTATCAAATGGCTACAAATATAGAGTATGTACAGCCTGTAATGTTACAGAAACCGAATATGTACCGGCAACTGCAATTAATGTTTTTGAATACATTGGCACATCAATCAATTATACAGGTAAGCCATCAGGAATTGCCCCAATGTTCAAGGTTGATATGAATATGCTGAACCTTGTATATGCTCAAAATATCAAATGTAAGGTTGACGCAGGCATAGTTGTTTATAAGTACGGCAAGGTTTACTACGAGGAGGTATTCTTCGGCGACGGAGCGACCTATCAGCTTGTTAATGATACACTATTTATTAAAGTAAACGATGTAAGCGCATACGACGAATTTACATTTAAAGCATATGTTAAAATTACAGACGAGGAAACCAAGGAAGAGCGCATTGCGTATACAACCGCAACAGTAAATGGTAGCGAGGAAATCTCAATTTGCGATGTAGCAAAGCGCCTGGACCTAAAGAGCTATTCCAAGGAAAACAGAGTATATCTCCAAAACATCCTTGACGGCTTTGCAGACTAATATTAAACAACCGAGCTTGCTCGGTTGTTTTTTGAATAATAAGGGGCTGACACATTAAGAAGCCTTGCATAACAAGCAGGTTTAAGCCAAACAATAACAAAAGACAGAAATTTCCTTTGAAATTTCTGTCTTTTCTTCTTAATGTGTCAGCCTCTTAAATCAAGAGGCTAGGCAGATTAAGAGCAGAAATCGTCGTTCTTCGCCCCGTGGACGCGTACTTGCGTACGCGGAGGGGCGAAAACGGCGATAATAATTCATAAAATAGAAGAAAAGCGTAGCTTTTCAACCTTAATAAGTAAGAAC
>JAGAJV010000023.1 GCA_017625915.1 Clostridia bacterium | reverse complement strand
TAAAATTTCGTGATTTATTTCCTTTAGCTTGGCGGTTACCTCGTCAAGCAGTCTATCAAGGGCAACCTCTACGGACACAGTGTCCATGCTTTCGTAATCGGTGGAGCTTTCCTCGGTTAGTCTAAAGGAGTCAATAAAGTCAAGCTTCAAGCCATCCCAGCTGTATTTTTTCACATAAGAAACATATGTGTCAACCAAGAAATCGCGTACCTCTTTAAAGCGAATATCAAGTATTGATTTTTCATTGTTGGTATATAGATATTTTCCCTTGAATTTTTCATAATTTTCACTTTCCACACCTACAAATGACACAGAAAACCAAACCATAAATTTCATACCAAGGGCGTGTATATCGTCAACGAATTTTTGCATATCGGGGATTTTCTTTTCGCAGATTTTCCAATCTCCACAAAATGCATAGCCACGGGAATTGTCGTCCGTTTGCCATCCGTCGTCAACTATTACTGTATCCATTCCAAGCTCCTTGGCAATTTTACATTCCTCCAAAATCTCGCTTGGAATTGTGTGCTGATGGAAGCTGTACCAACAGGAATACATAGGCAAGGTAGCCTCGTTAGGGATATATGTATCTCCGCCCCACCATTCCTTTGTTGACATTATAGCTTCTGTTACAGGAATAGCTCTTTTATCAATACGAATAGTTACAGAATACTCACTCATTTTTGGGCAGATAGCATCAAACAAGTCTATTCTAAATCGAATTTTTCCATTTTCCTCAACCACGCCCGCCTGTAATTTTGTTGGATTTGCAGTATCGCTAATCGCAATTAGCTCTCTGTTTATATTTTTCTTGTTGTAAATTGCCATAAGAGGCATGCCAGATGCTGTTCTGCTCTCCTCCTTACGCATCCACCAGTCAGGATTGATATTGTGCTGTTGGCTCGATTTTGATGACCAAAATGCAAGCATATCAATTTGGTCCTCCTCCCAAATTAGCGAATACTCCTTTGGGGATACCTCATTTTCAAACTCAATATTTAGCAAATATTCACACACCTCGCCACCTTTTATCTTGGTAAGGCTTTGATTTTTTATTTTGTTTTCTGTTTTTACATCAAAAATTAAATTATCAATTGTAAAGCTCATTTTGTACCTCGTAAGATTTGATACTACTATTTTATCATAGAGAACTAATTTAGTCAATGAGAAATAGAAAATCCCTCAAGGGATGCTTGGGGGATTTTGTTGTTATTTTTAGCGAAATTACAAGGCTTTGCCTTGTAGCGAAATTAGCTGATTTTGAAAAGATTAGACAATCTTTTCAAAATCTGCGTAGCCGTGCTTGCAGAGTGGGCAGACAATGCTTTCGTCGATTTCGCCCTCGTGGATATAGCCACAGATTTTGCAGACATAGCCAACCTTGCCTTTTGTTTCCGGCTTTGGCTTTACGTTTTCGTGGTAGTATGCGTAGGTCATTGATTCTCTGTCGGACACCACTCTTGCTTCGCTGATTGAGCAAATAAACAGTCCGTGAGTATCAAGATCAACATAGCTTTCCACATTTAAGGACATAAAGGAATTTATATATCTTGGTAAGAATACAAGACCATTATCGGAGCGAAGCGGTTGGCAATTTTCAAACTTGTCAACATTTCTGCCACTTCTGAAGCCAAATGCTTCAAATACCTTAAACGGTGCGTCAACCGTCAGGCAGTTTATGTTCATTTTGCCTGTTTGATTAATTACATGGTGGGAATAGTTTTCCTTGCAGATTGCAACTGCTATTCTGTTTGGCGAATTAGTTACCTGTGTTACTGTGTTTACAATTAAGCCGTTATCCCTTTTGCCATCGTTTGAGGTTACAACATAAAGACCGTAGCCAAGGTTGAAAAGAGCTGAAAGGTCATTTTTATTTGCGGTTTCGTCCCGTCGTGCAAGGTAGTCCTTACATAGCTCCTTAGCCATATTTTCTAGCTGTGCGGTGCTTTCCTCGTTTAAGGCAGACATAATTTTTACATTATTTTCTAAATAGGTCAGGTTTTTGCTCTTTTCAAGCATTCCCTTCATAACCTTATATGCCATAGGCGCCCAGCTACCGTTTTCAATAAATGCAACTGTACGATTTGAGAAGCCTCTCTCGGTTAAGTGGTTTATAAACTCACGCATAAACGGAAAGATTTCTGCGTTATAGGTTGTGGTTGCAAGAACCAGCTTATCATAACGGAACGCGTCCTCAACTGCCTCTGCCATATCACATCTGGCTAGGTCGTGTATAGCTACCTTTGGACAGCCCATTGAGCGCAATTTTTCCTCAAGCATAATTACTGCCTTTTTTGTATTACCATAAACTGAGGTATATGCAATAACAATACCCTCGCTTTCCGGCTGATATGAGGACCAAGTATTATATAAGCCGATATAATAACCAAGGTTTTCAGTAAGTACAGGACCGTGTAGTGGACAAATAATCTCAATATCAAGCGCGCTTGCTTTTTTAAGTAGCGCTTGCACCTGCGCGCCATACTTGCCTACAATGCCGATATAATATCTTCTTGCCTCGCAAGCCCAATCCTCCTCTACATCAAGAGCGCCGAATTTACCAAAGCCATCGGCAGAAAATAGCACCTTATCATATGCATCATAGGTAACGATAACCTCCGGCCAGTGTACCATTGGAGCGCCTACAAAATTGAGTGTATGCTTACCTAGACTTAATGTGTCGCCCTCCTTAACTACTATTTGCTTGTCCTCAAAGTCAGTGCCGAAAAATTGCTTCATCATAGCAAACGCTTTCCCGGATGATACAATTTTTGCATTTGGATAAGCGCGAACAAAATTTGCAATATTTGCAGAATGGTCCGGCTCCATATGCTGAACGATTAGATAATCGGGCTTTCTGCCACCTAATGCATTTTGTAAATTGTCAAGCCATTCGTGTGTAAAGGATGCATCTACTGTATCCATTACTGCTATCCTTTCGTCAAGTATCATATATGAGTTATACGCCATTCCGTTTGGCACCACATACTGTCCCTCAAATAAATCAATTCTGTGGTCGTTAACTCCTATATATTTAATATCGCTTGTGATTTTCATATATTACCTCTCTGTTTATATAATCACATTTATTTTAACATATTGATAAAAATTATTCAATATCAATTTAATGGTATTGGAGAGAATGATTTTTATAATTGACAAAATACGACTATTTTGATATAATGTTTATGGCTTTAATACCCGGAGAGTACCATATACGGTGGCGGTTGCTTCCTTTCAAGAAGGGAGTGAATTTTCTTTTTCTCCCTTCTACTATGAGGGGAGGTGATGAAATGTTTGTTACTTGGGAATTATTATTCCTTTTTGCTGGATTTATGATAGCACTTTTAACCTACATAGATAATCATAATAAAAAAGATTAACCGCCTCTGCTTGAACCCAAGGCGGTTAATCTTTTAACCAATTTAGGGAAAGCAACCGTCATCGGTGCTCTCCGTTATTATTTTAGCATAGAATATTATATTTGTCAATAGTTTAAAAATTACGGTTGTTAAATAGCGATTAAAAGTTAATGGTTGTTTTTATTTATCGCTTCTTTCTACTAAATAATCAAGTGTAACATTATAATAATCTGCAAGCTTAATTGCTGCCCAAAGTGGTAATTCTCTTTCCCCGCGTTCATATCTTTGATAAACGGTTAATTGCATATTTAATAATGTAGCTATTTCTTTTTGTGTTTTGTCGTTATCCTCTCTTAAGTCTTTAATTCTTTGGTAAAAATACATAATATTCCCCTTTAGCTTAGCGGCTTTGGAGTATCGGTTAAGCCTGCAAGATAATCAAGCGTTACATTATAATATCTTGCTAATTGAACCATAAAAGCAAATGGTGGTTCTCTGTGTCCTATCTCATAATTTCGATATGTATTTAGCCACATTCCAAGTTCCTTTGCTAATTCATCTTGTGTTATATCTCTATCTTCTCTTAAATCTCTAATTCTTTTGTACATAATTTAATCACCTCTGTTTTATTTTAGCATAAAATCAAATGATGTTATTGACAAAACCATCAAATGATGTTATAATATTTTAAAATAACATCATTTGATGTAAAAAAGGTGATATTATGAAGAATTTAATTAAAAAAATATGGTACGAGGATTTTAGACCAGCCGAAAAGCATTTTGCTTATACTGAAGAAATACGACAAAAGCAATTGTTTCTTGATAATTACGAAGAAAAGCTTCGTGAGTTATTGGATAAAAAGCAAGAAAAATCTTTTGAGGATTTTGTTAGTGCATTTTTTGATGTTTTAGATTTAGAAAGATTAGATGCATTTTGTGCAGGTATGCATTTTGCAGGAAAATTTTTTAAGGGATTGTTTATTGAATGAAAGGTGAAGCTGAAAGCAGTAAAGTTACTGCGTAGTGAAGTTGCTATGCAGGGAAACGCTAACGCAGTGAAGTTGCTTCGCAGTTATAAAAACAAAGCATCAACCAAAAGCGTGATGTTCTTATCTGAGAAATCACAAATCAGTTTGCCTTATTTGATCCGCAGTAAACAAATAATTAACCCCGACAATTTTTGCCGATTTCACCTCACTACCTCCGTTCAATAAATTTGTTATTTATCGTTCTGCTTTATCACCAGTTTCGCCTTTGTATTACAAATGCTTCGGGCAAAGCCCATACCCCCAAGATTACGCGTATCCTGAGGCTCCCTC
>JAGAJV010000161.1 GCA_017625915.1 Clostridia bacterium | reverse complement strand
TCCGTTGTTTTTGTTATTTTTTGATATTATCCCAATATGCCTTTGCTGCTTGCTCGGTTTTATTCTCACCGTAGGTGTAATACTGCTTACCAACTAAGTCATCGGGTAAATACTGTTGCTTCACATAATGATTAGGATAATCGTGTGGATATTTATAGCCCTTAAATAGCGGTGCTTGTAAATGCACTGGGAAGGATGTACCCTTGCCGCCTTTTATGTCACTAAGCGCTAAGTCTATAGCCATCTCGGCAGAATTTGATTTTGGCGCGGTTGCCAGCATAATTGCGCAGTTAGCTAAGGGTATTCTTGCCTCAGGCATACCGAGCTGCTTTGCAGCTTCACATAATGCATATGTAATTTGTGCAGCCTGTGGATATGCAAGTCCAATATCCTCGCTAGCAATAACAAGTAATCTCCTGCAAGCAGAAATTATATCTCCACCCTCAAGTAGCCTTGCAAGATAGAAAACCGCTGCATCTGGGTCAGAGCCTCGAATGGATTTTTGCAATGCGCCAAGCAAGCAGTAATGTGTATCTCCATCTCTATCAAAAAGACCGGCAGATACAGACGGTATAAATTCCTTAGCTATATCTATTGTAATTCTGTCATCACTTGCAATATAAGCGCCCTCTAAAAGTGTAAGCGCGTGTCTTACATCTCCGCCGGCACAGGAAGCTAAAAATTCAAGTGCCTCATCATCAGCTGCTTTTGCAATATCGCTTTCGTCATTTAATGCGGTAATTGCTCGTTTTAAAACAGGAACAATTTCCTTTGCGCTAATATGCTTAAATTCAAAAACAGAGCAACGGGAAAGTAATGCATCATAAATATAAAAATAAGGATTTTCAGTGGTAGATGCAATAAGAGTAACTCTTCCGTCCTCAATATATTCAAGCAAGGATTGCTGCTGCTTTTTATTAAAATATTGAATTTCGTCAAGGTAAAGTAAAATTCCACGAGAGGAGAAAACTGAGCTTGATTGTGCTATCACTTCCTTAACATCAGATAAAGAGGCGGTAGTCGCATTTAGCCTATATAGCTCCATATCAGAATTTTTCGCAATAATATTTGCTACAGTAGTTTTGCCTGTCCCGGGTGGCCCATAAAAAATCATATTTGTAATTCTGCCGCTCGATACCATCCTGCGAATTACACCCTTTTCGGAAATTAAATGCTTTTGCCCTGCAATATCGTCAAAGAATTCTGGCCGCATTTTATCTGCAATAGGTCTATTAACCATAAATACCTCGTAATTAAAAAGTATAGATATATTTTATCATAGTTTAATTCTAAAATCAATACAATAATACAAGGAGGCGTGTATGAAAATTTCTATTAGTTCTACATTAATAAGAGAAGATAAAAAAATCAAAAATTATTTTGAAATATTACTTTTAGTATTTACCTTGACTGCAATTACCGTAATTTTATCGCTATCACAAATGGACGAAAAAATAAATGATGAAAAACCAAATACAGAGGACTATGTGTCTGTATTTAAGGAAAGCGAGCTACATGAAATACTGTTCTCACAGGCAGAATAATAATGAACACCTTAAAGGAAAAATTCAGCATCATAGCTCTTATATTTTCTATGCTTAGCATTTCAGCCTCTCCAAATCCTATAATGCTAATTTCAGTGTATATTATCCACGAGGCAGGACACATATTTTTTGCAAGGCTGACAGGAGCAAAAATAAAGAAAATGCGAGGGGGAGTGTTTCATTTAAGCATATCCTGTAGCACAGAAGCATTATCCTATAAAAAGGAAGCGCTGGTGTGCCTTGGCGGTATCATTTTTAATTTGCTGTTTGCCCTTTTTACTTTCTTTATAAATGTACAAAAAAACGACACTCTGTCCACCTTTTCTTTGCTTAATGCCTCACTTGCGCTTATGAATTTATACCCTGTATCTATTTTAGACGGGGGAGGCATCTTAAAATCGCTGCTTTTAATAAAAACAAGGGAGGATGTGGCTGAAAAAATATGTTTAATAGTATCTTTTGTTTTTGCAATAATTCTTTGGCTTGTTTCTGTGTATTTACAAATCATTTTCTCGGCCAATGTGTCGCTATTTCTCATTTCCGTTCTGCTCCTTATTCAATTATGCTTTTCTATATAATAAATAATTTAAAGAAATTTCCCCATACCTATTGCACATTGTTTAAATTTCTGCTATAATGCATTTGATTTACTATTTTTGACGCTAAAAGAGGATTAGCGTCAAGGTATGTCGAATCTATGAAAGAACGGGGAAAGAAATGAACGAAAAAAAGATCATTGAGCTTAAGAATGTAGCAAAATCCTATGATGGCGAGATAATTCTTGACCATATTAATCTTGATGTTCACGAAAAGGAGTTTATGACTCTTTTAGGACCGTCAGGCTGTGGCAAAACAACCACACTTCGCATTATTGCAGGCTTTGTTACACCAGATACAGGAGACGTAGTATTTGAAGGAACAAAAATTAATGATGTTCCCGCATATAAGCGCCATGTAAATACCGTTTTCCAAAAATATGCGTTGTTTCCGCATCTTAATGTTTATGAAAACATTGCTTTTGCTCTTCGATTGAACAAGGTATCAGAAGAAGAAATTTATAATAGAGTTGAAGAAATGCTCGCTATGGTAAACCTGCGAGGCTTTGAGAAGAAGGATGTAAACCTTCTTTCAGGCGGTCAACAGCAAAGAGTTGCAATCGCACGCGCCTTAATTAATAAGCCAAAGGTGCTTTTGCTTGACGAGCCGCTGGGAGCTCTTGATTTAAAGCTTCGCAAGGATATGCAGAACGAGCTTAAAAATATTCAAAGAAAAACAGGCATTACCTTTATTTACGTTACCCACGACCAAGAGGAGGCACTTAGTATGTCCGACACTGTGGTTGTAATGGCAGATGGTAAAATTCAGCAAATCGGCTCACCAACAGATATTTATAACGAGCCGGAAAACGCATTTGTTGCCGATTTTATTGGCGAAAGTAACATAATTGACGGCATTATGCTTGATGATTATAAGGCTAAATTTTCAGGTCAGATTTTCGATTGTCTTGACAAGGGCTTCAATAAAAATGAGGCTGTGGATGTTGTAATAAGACCTGAGGACGTTGATGTTGTCTCACCTGAAAAGGGAATGCTACAGGGCGTTGTTGACTCTGTGACCTTCAAGGGCGTTCACTATGAAATTATTGTTACAATTAATAACTTTAAGTGGATGATTCAGTCAACTGACTATGTAGCACCTAATCAAAAAATCGGCTTATTTATTGAGCCTGATGCAATCCATATAATGAAAAAATCCGAATATTCCAATATGTTCGGCGATTACTCATCCTTTAGCGACGAGCTTGAGGCTCTTAGCGATGTAGAAGCATTAGAGGAGGAAGAGTAATAAAATGAACAAAAAGAGCTTACTCCAAAAGGCAGTTGCTGCCCCTCACGTAATGTGGGCAGTGCTGTTTATTATCGCACCGCTTTTTTTTGTTGTGTATTACGCATTTACCGATAAGGATGGCAATTTCACCTTCGATAATATTGCAGAGCTGGCACAGGCAAGCTATCTTGAAATCTTTTTAAGGTCACTTTGCTTTGCATTCTTAGCAACTGTAATTTGCCTGATTATCGCATACCCCATCGCGTATTTTATGACCAAAGCAAGCCCAAAAACACAAAAAATACTTATAATGCTGGTTATGCTGCCGCAATGGCTTAACTTCCTTATTCGTACATATTCTTGGATGGCGCTTTTAGAGGATACAGGTATAATTAATAACCTCATAACAGCCGTTGGACTTGACCCTGTGCATATGATTAACACATCCGGTGCAGTTATTTTAGGTATGGTATATAACTACCTACCGTATATGATTATCCCTCTACACTCTGTAATGAGTAAAATTGACTCACGCTTGCTAGAAGCTGCGTCTGACTTAGGATGCAGTCATTTTAAGGTAATTACAAGAGTAGTTTTCCCACTTAGTATGGCTGGAATTATTTCAGGCGTAACAATGGTATTTGTACCGTCAATCAGTACCTTCTATATTTCCCAAAAGCTTGGTGGAGGAAACTTTGACTTAATTGGTGATACTATTGAGCGTCAATTTCAAACTGCATATAACTATAACCTCGGTGCTTCAATGTCCTTTGTGCTTATGATAATTATTATGATAAGCATGGCGGTAATGAGCAAGTACTCGGGTGAGGACGACGGAGGTGTAATAGTATGAAAAAAACAAGAAATATTTACACAGCCCTCGTCTTTATATTCCTCTATATGCCTATCTTTGTGCTAATTTTGTATTCCTTTAATTCCTCAAATAGCACAAGCACCTTTGAAGGCTTTTCACTTAAGTGGTATAGAGAGCTTTTTAGCGATTCAGCAACACTTGATGCGCTAAAAAATACACTTATCCTTGCGATTTTGTCTGCGCTTATTTCAACTGTAATTGGCACAATGGCAGCTTACGGTATTAATAAAATGCAGAATAAATATGTTAAGGGAAGTGTAATGTCCGTTACAAAAATACCTATGATGAACCCGGAAATCGTAACAGGTATTTCTATGATGCTTTTGTTCGTTTTCGTTGGCGTTATGCTTGGTGGAAAATCGTCGCTAGGCTTTGGAACGGTTTTAATCGCACATGTAACCTTTAACTTACCGTATGTAATTTTATCCGTTATGCCAAAATTCAAGCAAATGGATAAAAGCTTACCCGAGGCAGCGCTTGATCTTGGCTGCACCCCAATTCAGTCATTTTTTAAGGTAGAATTGCCTCAAATTTTGCCCGGTATAATTTCCGGCTTAATTATGGCTTTTACATTATCTCTTGACGATTTTGTAATAAGCTATTTTACAATCGGCAGTGGCTTTGAAACGCTTCCAATCAGGATTTATTCTATGACTAAAAAGCGTGTTACCCCCGATATGTATGCGTTATCCACACTTATTTTTGTATCAATTTTAATTTTGCTTCTTGTTTCAAATCTTGTATCCGACAAAAACAAGGAGAAAATGAGCAAGCAGGCAAAGAAAATTACAAAAATTGTGCTTAGCTCAGTATTTGCAGTAATTGCAGTAATTACACTTATCGTATTTATAGCCTCTGCTGGCAAAGAAACAGTTACAGTTAATGTTTATAACTGGGGCGAATATATTTCCGACGGTAGTGAGGATACTTATAATACAAACCTGGAGTTTGAAAAATATTACGAGGAAAAGCTAAAGGCACAGGGTAAGGATGTTGATGTAAGAGTAAATTATACGACATACGCATCAAACGAGGACCTTTATGCTAAGCTAAAGAGTGGCGCAGGTGGATATGATATAATTATTCCATCTGACTATATGATTGAGCGCTTAAAGGCAGATGGCTTAATTCAACAACTCGACTTATCTAAAATCCCTAACTTTGATAACATAGAGGAGCAATTTAGAAATCCGTTCTATGATAAGGACCCTAACGAAAAATATACTGTAATGTACACCTACGGTGTTATTGGTATAATTTATAATAAGGACAAGCTTGCCCCTGCTGATCTTGAAAAAATAGAAAACGGAGAGGCTGGCTGGGAGCTTCTTTGGGACGAAAAGTATAAGGGACAAATCCTACAGTTTAATAACGCAAGAGATGCCTTTGGTACAGCTATGTACGCCCTTGGCATTGATGTAAATAATGCAACAGACGAGGATTGGCAAAATGCTTACAATAAGCTTCTTATGCAAAAGCCGCTTGTACAAAGCTATGTAATGGACGAAATTTACAACAAGATGGAAAGCGGAGAAGCAACTCTTGCCGCCTACTACGCAGGCGACTGCCTATCTATGATTGCCAATAACGAGTCCCTCGGCTTCTTCTATCCAAAGAATGAAAATGGCGAATATGTAACAAATATTTTTGCAGATGCTATGTGTATTCCTAAGGATGCGCAAAATGTTGAGCATGCGTATGAGTACATTAACTTTATGCTAAGCCCTGAGGCAGCAAGAGCAAATGCTGAATATATTTACTATGCTTCCCCTAACTCTGTGGTTATAAATAACGAGGATTACATTGACTATCTCGGCGAGGATTACGACCTTATCTACGACCCTGATTTTAACAATTTAATCACAGCTAATGGCGAAGAAATAACATATATTGAGTATATGTTTAACACCTATGCATACAGAGATTTAAGCGACGAAAGCCGTGCAAAGCTTAATAGCTTGTGGGAGGGCTTAAAGGTTGATTCAGCATCCTTTGGCAGCGGTATTTACATTATTTGTGCAGTAATTCTTGTATTACTTATTGGCTTTATTGTTTATAAGTACATTGAGAGAAGAAGGCATAGAAGGCTTTATTGGAATAATGCTGCTCAGCCTAAGGTGGTAGTTTCAAGAAATGACTTTAATTCAACTGCTATGTATGATGCTGTTAAAGCGGAATTAGAGGCTACAAAAGAAAATGAAAAGAAATAAATTAAAGCTCTTGCCAATGCAAGAGCTTTAATAAGGTGTAATATGGAAACAATAGAAATAATAGCGCAAGTAGTTGGTATTTTTGGAATGATAGCCAACTTTTTATCCTTTCAGCAAAAAACGCAAAGGAAGGTGGTAGCATTTCAGTTTTTCTCCGCACTGCTTTTTGGAATAAACTATTTAATGCTTAAGGCATATATGGGCGCACTTTTAAACGCAATAGGTGTTATAAGAGCGATAGTGTTTGTAAACCGCGAAAAGCTGAAGGCAGATCACATAGGATGGCTGATATTCTTTATTATAGCCTTTGGTAGCAGCTATCCGCTTGTGTTCACCGTATTTAAAAAAGAGCCAACACCGATAAATTTGATAATAGAGCTTTTACCTGTTATAGCAATGATTTTGGCAACAATCAGCTATCGCTTCACAAAAGCTAAGGATATAAGGCGCTTTGGTGTATTTGGCTCACCTATGTGGCTGATTTATAATATTTTCTGCTTCTCAATAGGTGCAATAATCAGTGAAATATTAAACTTGATTTCGATAGTTATTGGCATAATAAGATTTGATTTAAAAAAGGAGTAGAACGGTGAAAAAGCAAACTCTTAACGGTACATGGAAATACCGAATAGGCAAGGGCGCAGAAAAGGAAATAAGTGTTCCATTTTCCGCACTGTGTGTCGGTCATTCCGAGTGCAGAAAAAGCTTTGGCTTAAATTATGACAGTAATGTCGTGTTATTAAAATTTGATGGCATAGCTTATAACGCCAACGCATATTTAAACGGCATATATCTTGGTAAAATGCTACCGTACAGTGAATATGTTTTTGATATAACCGAATATGCTAAAAAGGAAAATAATGAGCTTTTAGTAGAGCTTGAGGATATAGACGCTCCCTTTGGTCCAAGTGAGGGTTGGGAAAATTACGGTGGAATTATTCGTGATGTGTCGCTAATTTACAAAAATGAAAACTACATAATAAACTCTACCTTTTGCGCTTGTATGACAAATAATTACAATGACGCAAAATATACAGTAACTGTAAATACAAAAAATGAGATTGGCAAATTATCTGTATCCTTGTCATATGGCAAGGAAATAATTGACACATATGAGTGTAAAATCGGCGAAAGAGTAGAAAGACAAATAAATAATGTTCATTTATGGTCGCCTGATTTTCCAAATCTTTATAATCTTACCGTCAACATAATTTATGAAAACGAAATAATTGATACATACTCAGAAGATGTCGGATTCAGAGAATTTAAGTGCGACACGCAAAAATTTTATTTAAACGGCAAGCCAATATTTTTAAACGGCGTATGTAAGCACGAAATGTGTGGGGACAGCGGTCATACAGTAAAAAAGGAGCAAATCGAAAATGATTTAATGCTCATTAAGGAAATGGGCTGTAATTTTGTGCGACTTGTTCACTACCCTCATAATAAAGCTGTGCTTGAGCTTTGTGACAAAATTGGTCTTATGTGCTGTGAGGAGCCTGGACTTTGGCAATCTGACACATCAAATCCACAGGTTGTAAACGATTGTCTTGAGGTCTTGAAAAGAACTGTTATAAGAGACAGAAATCACCCAAGCATTATATTTTGGCTCTGCTTCAATGAGTGTGATTTCGATGAGAATTTTCTTAAAAGCTCTGTCAGAGTATGCAGAGAGCATGACGCAACAAGGCTTGTGTCAGGTGCAAATAATATGTCAAATGAGGATACCCTGAAGTATTATAATCTTTGCGATTTGGACTTTTATACAATGCATCCCTATTATGAAACCTTTGAAAAGGCAAGAGAAAGCGCAGAAATTTTAAAGGGCAAGCCGCTTATGTTTACTGAATGGGGTGGCTATTATGTGTACGATAATCCACACCTCGTCAAGGATTTTTTAAGAGAAATGCATTTGCTTTACAAAAACGGCAATTTAGCAGGGCAATCCTTCTGGTACTTTGCGGAAATCTATGACTGTAACAGAGGTGGGGATGCCTGTGTTGACGGAGTTTTAAAGGAAGCGCTGTTTGACCTTGAAAGAAGACCTAATCTTATCTATTACGCCTTCTGTCAAGCCATCAAGGATATGAACAAGACAAAAAACAGTGCTGATCTGTATGAATTCAGTCAGCTTGTTGAATATGAGCCCAAATCTCCATTTGAATGTCAAGAGAATCCTGATTACAGTAAGCTTCTTGAAATATGCCAAAATCCACCATACACGCGTCTTGCAAAAACAAGAAAAAAACAAATAAGTGTTGGACCGATTTTGCAAAAGGAAGAGCTTGCGCATATTTCAAAAATACCCTATGTAATTGATAAGGAGTACACCTTTACCCTTGACGGTATAACAGACGAAATATCAATTGTCGGCTTAACGAGCATAAGTCAAGGTTATCCCGTATTGGGCAAGCGTGGAGAAGAGGGTGCAGAGCTGGAAATTATTTATAAGGACGGAAGCACACAAGAGTATAGCCTTAAAAACGGCATTGATTTTTGTTTAGCTTATACCTCTGTCGGCTCGTCAAGAATTAATCCAATTTGTGAAAAATCCACAACTCTTGCAAGATTTTCCTATGATAAAAACTTTGAAGAGTACATAATAAATAAGCTAGATATTCCCGTGTTAAAAAAGGAAATAGCAAGGATAATTATAAAGCCAATAAGCGAAAGCTATAAAATTTTGATATATGGAATTTATGCCAATTAACATAAAAAAGAACAAATCGTCGGATTTGTTCTTTTTGTATTAGCTATTATGCTTTTTTTCTCTTTCTTCCTTGCGTCGCTTCTTTTCAGCACTGTCAAGCAAATCCGGGTGAAAGCCATCAACCTCACCGCGCTGAATAGCGCCCATAATTCTATAATAAAGTCCCGAATGCTCCTTGTCAAATAAAGCGAGATAGTCCTTCATTTTTGCTCTTTCAGTGTTTCCGTCGGCAGGGCACTCGCTTTTTACAACAGGCAAATTCGCACCGATAGCAAAGGATTTAATTTCGTTTTCGTGCGTGTAAATCAAAGGGCGAATCATAGTTATATCCTTTCTTGAAAGATATGTAACAGGAGAAAATGAGCCAATTCTGCCCTCAAAGAAAAGATTTAACATAAAGGTTTCCACCACATCGTCAAAATGGTGTCCCAAAGCAATTTTATTGCACCCGGCTTCCTTAGAAGCATCATGCAAAGCGCCTCGTCTCATTCTTGCGCAAAGAGAGCAGGGGCTTTTTTCCTTTCTTACATTAAAAATTATCTCATAAATCTCAGTTTTCACTACCCTGTATTCAATTTCAAGCTCATCACATAATTTTTGTATAGGTGAAAAATCAGTGCCCTCAAAGCCCATATCAATAGTAATTGCCACAACTGTGTAGTCAATACCAATTACCCTTTTTAGCTTAGCTAAGGCACAGAGCAGTGTAAGAGAATCCTTTCCACCGGAAACTCCAACAGCAATCCTGTCGCCATCACAAATCATATCGTATTCCTCGCAAGCCTTTCTTGTATGGCTTAAAATACGCTCAATATTATCAAATTCTCTCATAGTAACCTCTAGTAAAAAATTGCATAGAATATTTATAGTAAAACCTTTAAGGAGTATCTATGGCTACAAAAATTTACATAGACCAAGGACACAATCCAGAGCCGCCTAACACAGGCGCTGAGGGAAATGGCTATAGAGAGCAGGACATCACCTATGAGGTAGGTGTGCGCTTAGCTCAGCTATTAAATCAAAATCCCGAGTTTGAAACAAGATTATCCCGTCCCACCCGTGGAACTCAGCTAGGCACATCAAACGCATCAAGCCTAAGGGCTAGAGTAAATGATGCAAACAGCTGGGGAGCAGACTATTTTATAAGCATTCACACAAATTCATCTGTATCTGAAAATGCAAGAGGAACAGAGGTGCTTGTATATCGCTCACCGTCAAGAGCCGCATCTCTTGCCCAGAATGTTTTACAAGGCGTTGTAGATGCCTCAGGCTTTCCCAACAGAGGAGTTAAGCAACGCCCGGGGCTTTATGTATTAAGAAATACAAATATGCCTGCAATCTTAGTTGAGCTAGGCTTTATTTCTAATCCACAGGAAGCAAGCCTTATGGCAAACAACCCATCTCTTTTTGCAAGAGGAATATACAACGGAATACTTAATTATCTTAATCTATCATAGTTTATCATAAAACTAAAAAAACTTCAATATAAAATGCACACTATATCCGAAATAGTGTGCATTTTATATTTCAATATCATCCCTCAAACTGTCTGCCAAGAAAGGAAGCGGCAGTTTGTATAAGCTTACATTCAGCAGATTCGGTATCAGTGCTTATATGCTCGTCATTTGACACCATAGCAATACAACCGATAATATCCCCCTCGGAAACAATAGGCATAGCATACTTTACATATCCGCTTGAGCCATCGCAAACGGAAATACGCTCCTCGTCACCTTTGCTATAATAAAGGCTTCTTTGCTCCATTATTGTCTCAAACTCCTCGCTAACCTTCTTTTCGTTAAATTCCTTTTTAGAAACTCCGGCTGTAACAATTACAGTATCCCTGTCAGTTACAACAACACTCATACCACAGGTTCTATTTAGTGTCTCCACATATTGACCTGCAAAGGAAGCAAATTCTCCAATAGGCGAATATTTTTTGAAAATAACCTCGCCATCCTTATTTGTAAAAATTTCAAGAGGCGCGCCATCTCTGATTCTTAGCGTGCGTCTTATTTCCTTAGGAATAACAACTCTACCTAAATCATCAATTCTACGAACAATACCCGTAGCCTTCATAATAATCTCCTTTTATCATAAAAAATGCTTGTGCCTTAATATTGTTTGTAAATTTCTAATATTCATACAGAAAATTTTCAAGTATTAGCAAAAATAATTCTAAGCACTAAATTTTGGCTATGATATTGAAATATTTGTTTTTATATGTTATTATAATAATGTATATTTTAAAATTAGAATAGGAGAAATAAAGTGGTAGGAACTATATCCACAATAATTATGATTGCCTTTATAACAATAGGCGCAGTAGGCTTTTTGATAGGTTATTCTAAGGGAACCTTTCGTTCGCTTTTGGATTTAGGCTTTCTTATACTAAATATATTTATCTCTGTACTTATTGCAACCGCCGTTGCTAAAAGTATAGTAGATGTAGATATGATAGCAGAAAATCTTTACACACTAGCACCTTCACTGGGACTTAGTGAGGAGCTGACAAACGAAATTAATGTATATCTTACAAGCCCGGAGCTAGCCTCGAAGGCTGTAGCACTTTTATTATCATTTATATCAACAATGGTAATGCCAATAGTGTTTATGGTTGTGTTTTTTGTAATGGGCATAATTTTATTTATACCAAAGGTGTTAATTCAAAAAATCGTGCTATCCAAGGCAACAGGAATAGGCTTAAAGCTTGGAGGCGGAGCGATAGGACTTGTAACAAAGATAGTTTCCTTTGCTGTGCTGCTAATTCCATTAGTTGGATATGTTAACTATGCTAACGATACAGTAAAGCTTATAAACAGCGAGGAGCAGGTTGTTGAGCTAGGCGAAATTGACGATATGCTAGAGGAGGCCACAGATTGTGTACCTATAAAGGCTATTCACCTGTTAGGTGGCGAGGCTCTATTTAATAATTTAACAACAACTAAGGTTGAAGAGGTCACTGTATCCTTAACCAAGGAAACAGAAACTGCGGTAAAGCTTTATAAGGAAACGGGACATTTCACAGGTACAGAAATAAATCAGTACGGTAGCGAGCAGATAGAGTCCATTGAAAGAAT
>JAGAJV010000160.1 GCA_017625915.1 Clostridia bacterium | reverse complement strand
TGGTCGCGTGGGTTCGATTCCCATCACTCGCTCCATTTTTATGTACCCGTAGCTCAGCCGGATAGAGCAACTGCCTTCTAAGCAGTAGGTCGGGGGTTCGAATCCCTCCGGGTACGCCAGACCACATACCACAGTGGTTTAAATATAGGGGCTTTGCCGAAAGCGACAAAGCTATAGTTCTTTGGTGGGTGTAGCTCAGCTGGTTAGAGCGTCAGATTGTGGCTCTGAAGGCCGTGGGTTCGAATCTCATCATCCACCCCAAAAATAAATGCAGAATGGGACACATTCTGCATTTATTTTTTATCCAAGTCGCAGACTTGGCATATCATCACGCTTCAGCGTGTATATCATCGTCATAGGCGTATATCATAAGCCGAAGGCTGTATTTCCCTGCGACTTGATGATATACAACACTCGTGTTGGTGATATGCAATCCCTTTGGAATTAATTATATACAAGGCATACGCCTTGATTTTGGTTAGATTGTGTGGTAGAATATTCAAAGAGGTGATATTATGCCAAAAAACTACTTACTTATTTATTCCGAACAGCTTGCAACCGATATAGAATTGATGTGCCAAAATATAAAAGCACCTTCCAACACTCTTTTCCAAATCCGTAAAAGCTCAAGCAGTGTATATGCGAACATTCGTGAAGCTAATTACGGACAAAGCAAAGCCGATATGCTTTCAAAGTTTGAAATTGCTCTTAAAGAATGTAGCGAAACAGAGGGATGGCTAAAGCTTTTGTTTAACACAAAAATATTAGATGAAATCACATACAAAAATCACAGAAATCTTTGTGGCAGAATTAGACGTATGTTAATTTCAAGCTGTAAGACGTTAAAAGAAAAAATGTAATATTCATATATCAAAGCATAGATTTGTATGTAATCACCTAAAGCGTATTTATTCTAAACGTAAACCGAACCTCGGTTTACGTTTTCTTTTTATCTACAAGCGAATAAAACGAAAGCACTCCGATTTTGGAGTGCTTTTATTTTTATAGAGTTATAAGCTTTTTAAAAATTCAAGTAACAGATATTTCTGTTTAGGTGATAAATTTGCAATTATGCTTGAACACTCGTCTTGCTCTGCCGTGTAATCAAAAAAATCTTTTAATGTTATTTCTAACGCATCACAAATCATTTGCAAATGGTCAACAGTAATTCCCGATTGACCAAGCTCTATTCTACGTAAGTGAGATTGCGAGATGCCTGCCCGTTCAGCTAATTTATTCTGTGAATACCCTGCTTTTTCTCTTAAAATACGTATTCTTTCGTAAACAGTCATCTTTTCACCCCTAATTAAGTCTTATATAACTTATATTACACTAATTTTAGCTACAAAGTTAGTCCTATATGCTTGCATTGTTAGTCTTATAGTGATATAATTATTCATATATGACTAAAATAGCGAGGGTTTTATGAAGATAGCTAAATTAAACAATGCAAAAATTGCTAAAAATGATGAGTTTTACACTCAATATGAAGATATACAAAAAGAAATAAATGCTTATATAGAATACAATCCTGATGTTTTTAAAAATAAAGTTGTTCTATTGCCTTGCGATGACCCAGAATGGAGCAATTTTACTAAATTTTTTGCACAAAATTTTGAAAGATTTGGAATAAAAAAATTAATTAGTACGAGCTATGCAATGGAAAGCAAAAATTTTAAATACCCATATCAAATTAGCTTGTTCGAGTCCGAATCTCCTCAATTTGATAAAGAAAAAACAGAAACGCACGGAAAGATATTTACTTTAACAAGAGAAAATAAAAGGTCAGGTAAAATTGATATTGATGATTTAGAGTGGTCTTATCTCGAAGGGGACGGAGATTTTAGAAGCGATGAGGTAAAAGCTTTACGTAACGAGGCGGATATAATTGTTACAAATCCACCTTTTTCATTGTATAGAGAGTTTATTAATTGGATATTTGAAAAACAAAAACAATTTTTAGTAATAGGAAATAAAAATTGTGTTACTTACAAGGAAATATTTGCTTTAATCAAAGCAAATAAATTATGGTCTGGAAAAACCGAATGGAGTGGAGGTCTGTGGTTTGAAACGAAAGACAGCAACGACATTGACAAAGTGATAAATGGCGTAAATATGAAAAATGTTTCTTCCGTATGGTTTACAAATTTAGAACACGGAAGAAGACACCAACCATTACAATTGATGTCTATGGCAGATAATCTTAAGTATAGCAAGCACAAAGAAATTAGAGAAAATGGTTATCAAAAATATGATAATTATGATGCTATAAATGTACCATATACTGATGCAATTCCAAATGATTATAATGGGGTTATGGGAGTACCGATTAGTTTTCTTGAAAAATATAATCCAAATCAATTTAAAATTTTAGGAATGTCGGCTTCTGCTGGATACAACTACGAAATCGTAGGAATACCCTTTTTAGGGGAAAAAGACGCACGACCATTAATAAATGGCAAAAACACATTTGCAAGAATTTTCATAAAAAGGATAACAGAAAATGGAAACTAAATTAAGAACAGATATTACTATAAGAGAAATATGTGAAGGGTTTGTGTATAACGAGTTTGAGGGGAAAGGCTTGTTTGGTTGGTCAGGAAAGCTCACAATTCAGCCTGAATATCAAAGAAATTATATATATGCAGACGGAAAAAAAGATGTGGCAGTTATAAAATCCATAATGAACAAATACCCTATTGGATTAATTTATTTTGTAAAAACTGCTGAAAATAAATATGAAATATTGGACGGACAACAAAGAATAACAAGTATCGGTAGGTATTTAACAGATAAATTTCCTATTTTCGATGACAAAGGAGTAGCAAAGTATTTTGGTGGTCTTGATGAGGGAGAGCAAGAAAGAATTTATAACACTCCTTTAACTATTTACATTTGCGAGGGAACTGAGTTAGAAATTAAAAGATGGTTTGAAACAATAAATATAGTAGGTGTACCATTAAATAAACAAGAACTTGCAAATGCTATACATTCTGGACCTTTTGTAACAAAAGCCAAAGAAGAATTTAGCAATAGTGAGAACTCTAATATACAAAAATGGAGTGCATACATAAATGGCTCAGCTAATAGACAGGATTTTTTGCGAACAGCTTTAGAATGGGTAAGTAAAGCATATCTTGATGATGATAACATCAATGCGTATATGAGCAAGCATCGATATGACAACAATATAAATGAACTAAAAACTTATTTCACAAGTGTTATTGAGTGGATATCAGCAGTATTTATTGACATTGAAAAAGAAATGAAAGGTCTTTGCTGGGGTGAGCTATATGAAAAATATCATAAAAATCCGTATAACCCTACCGAAGTATCAAAACTTGTGCAAAAGCTATATGATGATACATATATAAACAATAGAAAAGGAATCTATGAATATATTTTAGGTGGTTGTGTTGATACCAAACTATTAGATGTCAGAATTTTTGATGATGCTACTAAAAGAAAGGTTTATAAGGCACAAACACAAGAAGCAGAAGAAAAGAAAAAGTCAAACTGTCCTCTTTGTTCATTGGGTAAAGATAATAATAAAAGCAGAATTTGGAAACTTTCAGAAATGGATGCCGACCATATAACTGCTTGGAGCAAGGGTGGAGCAACAGATATTAAAAATTGTCAAATGCTTTGCAAAACCCATAATAGAGCAAAAGGCAACAAATAAGCAAAAAGCACGCAATTTTGCGTGCTTTAATTTATAATAATATTTTATGGTATCATTGAAAGTGATAAATTACTATGATATAATAGATATGAAATATTATTCGAGGAGAATTGTAATGTTAGGAAAAATATATTATAAAAGCGATTGGTATTTGATGAGATTTCGTAATGGAAATTTAGAAATTTTACACGAAAAATGTGTAAATCCACCACTAAAAATGAAAGGCAAAGAAGAAAAATTACGAAGCGAGAGAATATTGTGTGCTGTGCTAGAAAATTATAAAATTTATTATTTTGATATAGCAAGTGGCGAAATGGATAGCTCAAAGAATGAACACATTTTGCTGAAAATAAAGAGTATCAATTATTTTGAATATGATGATATTGGTCGAAATGTGTGCGAAAATGTAATAAGTTTTAACAAAGTATCATTTATAAATGGCGTGTTGAAACCTATGATAGAAGCATCTAATATCAAACCTTTTGAAGTTGTTATGAATGGAATAAGAGTGAAAGTTCAATTTGTCGTTGAAGAGCACGAAAATGAACAACTAATTGAATTAAATGAAAACTCTAAATTGATTCCTTTAAATCGTAATATCGAATATGAATATAAAATAGAACTTTCATTTCAACAGACAATAGGAATTGATTTACTTAACGATATAATTAAATCAGTTAATAAATTTATTGGTTTTTATAATTTTGATTATTATCCGTACATTCAAAAAATAAGAGCTGAAACAAATACTGATAAATTTTATTATTTCACTTCGCAAATTAATTATAAAGAAAAACACATAAAAAGGTGGAATTATGTACAAAACTGTCCTGAAGATATTTTAAAGAGAATGATGGTCGAAATATCGAATAAAGAAAAATACGATATTGGATTTTTAAAACTATTGAATATAGACAATTTAATCACTGATGATATATGGTGTTTGTCAAAATCAATTGATAAAATGGGCAAAGAGTACGATTTGAATTTTGATGATGAATTATCAAAAGAAATACAACTATACAAAAAATTAAGAGAAAATATCAAACAATCAATCGCACAATTTGAAAAAAATAATTCTAAAATAGATAACGATAAAAAAAGCTTTATTTTAAGTATGGTAGAAATGGCGAGTTTTAGGCAAAAGATAGGTTATTTTTTACAAGAATATAATCAATTTGCTGAAAATTATGAAAAGTATCGTAAATTAACAACAACCGAAATACAAACGATTAGTAAAAAATTGCAAGACTTACGAAATACCATTCATGGCAAGGAAATTTCAATTGATGAAGAAGACATTGATAGCATTAGACTTATTGTTTTTGCTCTGTATTATCATATTTTAAAGAGTTTTGGTATGAAAACAGGAAATGCTTTTAATCTGTTACAACACATTTTTATGTGCTTTTAGTCAAAGAGAAAAACCAATGTTTATAAGCATTAAGTCAATATTAGTAAAAAACGTGTAAACAAGCACACGCCCTGTAAAATAAAACGAAACGAAAATACACAATCAAAAAGCACCCTGCCTCGGCAGAGTGCTTTTTATGGTAAATTAATACAATTACTAAAGCAGGGCAAAATGCTTTACTTAACAACTACAGCGTAAGAGCCCATTTCTAAAAACCGTGTCTCAAATAAAGACATATCAATTTCAAAAATGCTTCCTGCTGGGTCAGATAAGGTAACTGTATTATTTATAAGGTCGTAGCCAACAAGCACCATAGTAGCCATATTTGACTTTAAATATAGATTTTGTCCATCTACAACCCAAATGCGAGAAATTGAGGGGGTAATATCAAAATCCTCGCACGCCCATACAATAACAGGATTGCCTGATGCAACCTCATAAAGCAGCGCATCAAGACTGTATGAGGTTAAATCATAAGCAGTGTGCTTACCGCCATTAACCTCGGTAAAACGGTTAGAGGCCTTAACAATTACAGGAGCAAGACAACCGTAGGAATTATACGCATTTCTGGGATTTCCTACATTAGCCTCATAAAAGCTGGTAAAGCCAACAGGACCCTTGTCAAGATATAAATCGCAAAGCTCATTTTTGTCAGCTTCATATCCTAAGTAATTTAAAACCATAGCAAGAGAGGTAATTTCATCACCTGACGGTAAATCGGGATACTGTGAAATATGCTCCATATTAATTAAATATGAGGTAGGCATCTTCCCATAGCTTTCACTCGCAACAATCGTGCCATTAGCCTTTAAGCTATCAAGCACAACACCGTTACTGTCACTTATATCAATATCTAAAAAGCCCTCAATATTAATTTTTTCAGCCTCTTTAAATTCGATTGAGGATGTAATGGAGCAAAGCAAAGTAGATGTACCAATCATTTTTGTAAGTGTAAATTCCTTTTTAGTGCCGTTTACAGATAAATAACCCTTAGCCTCATTTGCAATGGGGCTTTTAGCATCAATATACATTTCACAGCTTAAATATAAATTTCCTTCATTTTCAAGCTTGTACATAGCATATTCAATCCTTAAATTTGTATCTGTCAAGCGCTCGCTAATAATTGTACCTTCATTTTCAATCGTGGCTATTTTTATAGCATCAGTAGTATTTTTGTCTGTATCCAAGGAGCTTTCACTGTCACTCATAGTATCACTAGAGGTGTTACCGCTAGGAATAAATTCATTTGCATTAACATAAAAAATCATAGCACAAGCAATACAAAGAATAATAAGTATAACACAGGATAAGTATTTTCTCATATTTTTAACCTCTTTCGTTTTTATGTATCCTCGTCAAATCTTAATTGCCTTATGAAATTATTATACAGTAAAAAATTACCAATTCAACGAAAACCGTAGGACAAAAAAGACGAAAAAACGACAATACGACAAAATACAATATATAAAAATGTCACAAAAAAACAACATATGCAAAATAGTGCGAAAACTTGCATTTTAAAACTAGATATGATATACTAAAATAAGTATATTTATAGGAGAATTATTATGAATATAGAGGAAAGAATTAACCATTTAAGAAAGCTCATAAAGTATCATTCAAAAAGATACTACGAAAATGATGCTCCGGAAATTTCCGACTTTGAATATGATAAAATGTTTGAGGAGCTAAAGCAGCTTGAATTAGAAAATCCACAGTATTATAGCGAAGCCTCACCAACACAAAGAGTAGGAGGCAAGGCTCTCGACAAATTTGAAGAGGTAAAGCACGAGGTTAAAATGGGAAGCCTTACCGATGTTTTCGACTTCGATGCCCTTCGTGCATTTGTTAAAAGAGTAAAGCTTGAAGCAGGAGAGGACACCTATTTTACAGTAGAACCAAAAATCGACGGTCTTAGCGTTTCTCTAAAATACGAAAATGGCATTTTAGTCGAGGGCGCAACTCGCGGAAATGGCAATACAGGTGAAAATGTAACTGCCAATATTAAAACTATAAAATCAATTCCTCTAGAGCTTACAGAAAAAGCAAGCATAACAGTGCGTGGCGAGGTTTATATGCCACATAAATCCTTTGAAAAGCAAAATCGTGAAAAGGAGCAAAATGGCGAAAAGCTGTGGGCAAACCCAAGAAACGCAGCCGCAGGCTCACTTCGTTGCCTTGACTCCAAGGAAACTGCAAAGCGTGGACTTGATATTTTTGTTTTCAACTATCAAATAGGTGATTTTGACGAAAATGAAATTAAAACCCACGAGGCTACAATAAACAAAATAAAAGATCTCGGCATGAAGACTATACCAATTATCACAGTAAGCAATAACGAGGACGAAATCGTAAAGGCGGTAGAAAGCTTAGGGGAGCAAAGAGCAACACTACCATATGATATTGACGGAGCAGTAATTAAGGTAAATTCTCTTGAAAAGCGCAGACAAATAGGAGAGGGAACAAGCACACCAAAATGGGCAGTTGCTTATAAATATCCACCGGAGCAAAAGCCAACAAAGCTCCTTGATATTGTAGTTCAAGTAGGCAGAACAGGTGTTTTAACTCCTAATGCAGTCCTAGAGCCTGTAAAATTAGCAGGCACTACCGTATCAAGAGCAACGCTTCACAATATAGATATAATTAAGGAAAGAGATATTAGAATAGGCGACACGGTAATCGTGCAAAAGGCAGGCGATATTATTCCCGAGGTTGTAGGAAGCTTAAAGGAAAAGCGCACAGGTAACGAGGAGGAATACAAAATGCCCGACGAATGTCCGTCCTGTGGTGGCAAGCTTACCTATGACGATGCTGATAGCTTTATGGAGGACGACGAGGACTTTACCTTAGGCGCACTTCGTTGCACAAATCCAAGATGTCCTGCTCAGCTAGAAAGAAATATAATACATTTTGCATCTAAAAAAGCAATGAATATTGAGGGCGTTGGCGAAAAGTTTGTAAAGCAGGTGCTGGAAGCAGGCTTAATTCACGACGCATCAGACCTATACTATATTGACCCACAGGAAATAGCAAGCCTTGATAGAATGGGCGAAAAATCAGCGCAAAACTTCGCAAAAGCAATCGAAAGCTCAAAGAATATGGGACTTGCCAGAGTTATTTTTGCCTTAGGCATAAGACATATAGGCGAGGTAGCCTCAGGCGAGCTTGCAAGCAAATTCGGCTCAATTGACGCGCTTTTTGACGCAACAGTTGAGGATATAACAGAAATTGGCGATTTTGGCGAAATAATGGCTCGTAGCGTTGTTGACTTTTTCTCTAAGGATACTACAAAATATATAGTTGAGCGACTAAAAAGCGCAGGAGTCAACACAGTAAACCAACAAAAGCAAATCGGTAATTCCTTTGAGGGCTTAACCTTTGTCTTAACAGGTACTCTTGAAAATATGACAAGAGATGAGGCTAGCGAAATGATAAAAGCAAGAGGCGGCAAAACCTCGTCCTCAGTATCTAAAAAAACAGACTATGTTTTAGCAGGCGAGGAGGCAGGCTCAAAGCTAACAAAAGCCCAAGCGTTAGGCGTTAAAATAATAAATAAGGAAGAATTTCTTGCAATGTGCGAGAAATAATGAGAAAATGAAGCTAAGCAACGGTGCTATAAAAGCAATAAAAATGCTACACGAGGCAGGCTATGAGGCGTATGCAGTCGGTGGCTGTGTCCGTGATGCAATAATGGGTAATGAAATAAATGATTTTGACATTACCACAAGCGCAACCCCAGTGGAAATGCAACAGGTTTTTAAAAATGAGCGCACCTTTGAAACAGGCATTAAGCATGGTACAATAACATTTGTTCACGAAAGAGAAAATGTAGAAATCACAACCTATCGTGTAGATGGCGAATACGAGGACAATCGACACCCAAAAACAGTAGAATTTACAAAAAAGCTGGAAAATGACCTAAAGCGCCGTGATTTTACAATGAATGCCATTGTCTATAACGAAAACGAGGGCTTTATCGACCTTTTTAACGGCATTGATGACATAAAGAATAAAGTAATCCGTGCAATAGGCAATCCTCGCGACCGTTTTACAGAGGACGCGCTAAGAATACTTCGATGTGTTCGCTTTTCCTCGACTTTAGGCTTTAAAATCGAAGAAAAAACAAAGGAAGCAATGCTTGAATGCAAGCATCTTTTGCACAATATCTCCGGGGAGAGAATTGCAGTTGAAATTAATAAATTTCTACTAGGCAAAAATGTAAAAAATGCTATGCTTGAAAACTACGAAATCTTAGGCGAAATCATTCCGGAAATTAAGCAAATGCACGGCTTTGACCAAAAAAACAGCTGGCATATCTACGATGTGCTGACACATACAGCCGTAGTGGTGGAAAACACTCCACCCGTGCTACACCTGCGCCTAACTGCACTTTTACACGACACAGGTAAGGTGCATACCTTCACGCTAGACGAAAACGGTGTAGGACACTTTTATGGCCACAACGAAAAAAGTGCTGAAATTGCACACCAATATTTAACTAAATATAAGTACGATAATTTCACTAAGGATAGAGTAACAAGGCTAGTTAAAATTCACGATACCCCTATTGAGCCCGATAAAATTTTTATTAAAAAAAGAATTAACCGTATAGGCGAGAAATGCTTTTTTGATTTAATAAAAATAAAAAGGGCAGATAACCTTGCCCAAAATCTGCAAAGAGTCCGCCTTGATATAATTGATGAAATAGAAAAAATAGCTACTGACATAGTCAACGAAAGCTGTTTTTCCTTAAAAACATTAGCCATAAACGGAAGCGATTTAATTAAGAACGGACATACACCGGGCAAAAATCTTGGCATAATCCTTGATACCCTCTTAAACGAAGTAATCGAGGAAAAAACACCAAACGAAAAAGAAGCGCTTCTTAAAAGAGCTAACGAAATCAAAAATGCTTAACCATTTTGGTTAAGCATTTTTGATTTATTTTGTGCCTTCATCAATTCTATATGTAGGAACTAAATCGTGAACTAATTGCTTCATCCTTGTGCTCTCTGAATATGCCTCATCATAAAGCGTATTGAGTGCATCAAATAGCTTTTGTTCATCAATTTCAAGAGGCTTACCAATGCTAATTCTATCG
>JAGAJV010000159.1 GCA_017625915.1 Clostridia bacterium | reverse complement strand
TTATATCGGTAATAGTATTTACATTTATCGGTAGCTTTGCAGGCAGCTATTTGCCTGATAAATTGCTTGGCTCATACAGTATTTTGCTTGCAGTATTTTTAGGCATTAAATTTTTAGTTTACCCAATTAATGCAACTAAAACACAATGCACGAGCAAAATTCAAAAGCATTTTTAATTAAAAGCATTATAAGCGGAGCAATTGTCGGCTTTATTTGTGGCTTTGTAGGCGGTGGCGGCGGACTTACTATGCTATTTGTCCTTACCACAATCTTAGGCTACGAATTAAAAACTGCCATTGGCACAAGCGTGTTTATTATGACCTTTACTGCGTTTACGGGAGCAGTCAGCCATTTCGCAATGTCAGATAGCAAGCTTGATTATCTCGTTCTTACCCTCTGTATTGCAGTTACCCTTACCTTTGCGCTGCTTGCGTCCAAAATCGCTAATAAGGCAAGTCACAAAACGCTAAATCGCATTGTAGGCGTTATTCTTACTGTAATAGGCACAGGGATTGCAGTTTTACAAATATTAAAGTGATATAGGGCGCATAGAATATAGCCGTCGGTGGCGAAGCCACAGCTAAATTTGTCTTTGACAAGCTAAAATAGCGAATTTAAACCAAATAACAATAAAAGACAGAAATTTCGTTTGGAATTTCTGCCTTTTCTTCTTTATATGCCAGCCTCAAATTTTTCTGAAATTCTTTAATCTTTTTTGAAAATTGCTATAAAAATTGTATATAATGCGTAAATGACTAAAATTGCACCAAGCACAGTAGCCGAAAACTTATCCCAGCCATTAACAAACTTCACAAGAAAGCCGAGAGTGGCAGAGACAACGCCTATTACAAGCTCAGTAATAAATTTAGCAAGAGAATTATCATTTCTTGCAAATTTTAAAAGAAAAGCATCAATTATTATAAATACACCTGCCGAAATCATAAACCAAGGGATAAAATCAACAACAATGCTGGCGAGTCTTCTCATAATAAACATAATTCCAAAAGCCATAAGCGTTGTTGAAAGAAAGCCGCTGGCGGTGATTAAGCTTTTTCTTTGTATGCCTGTTGTGGCTGCCCAAATTAAGCCTGCTGCAATAATAGAAATACCGATAAGATAACTAAGCCCTGTTATTGCAAAGGATAGTGAGCAACAAAAAAGAATTCCTATTACCAAAACAATACAGCCCCAAACAACAGAGCCAAGCCTGTCCTTGCTTAAATTTTTGATATTCATAAGGCCTACATAATATTACAAAATCTTACAAATACAGCGTATATATTTAACTGCGTTAAATTCGATATATTTTCGCAAGCGAAAATATGAATACTAACCACTAACCACTAGTAATAAGGGGTTCGTGCGATGCGGTGATGTGTTTTATTAAGACCGAGGGAGAGTGCGCGAGGCTTTTACTGCTCTATATCTGAATTTTCATAATTAAATTAAGCGTCATATTAAAAAAGTTAGCTATAATGAAAATAAAGTATAATGCAATAATTGATTGATTTTAAGCAAAAAACAACCACAGGTTGACATATGTAAACCTAAGTTAACTTGACTTTTGATAAAATATGCTTTATAATGATGCTATCAAAATAAAGGAGAAGGATATGAAAGAAGTAATTCAAAACGAAAAGTATGGTGCTATTGAATTTACACAAGGCGAATTTTGGGGAAGTCGTTCAATTGTAATCAATGGCAAGGCTCTTGAAAAAAAGTCAAACAAGCTATTCCGAATGGAAGACGGAACGGCGGTTAATGTTGTCGGTGGTGGCTTTACAGCCATCAAGCTTGAAATTAACGGTGATGTAATTCAAGTTACAAATGCTGCCAAGTGGTACGAAATAGCCATATACATAGCAGGACTTGTACTATTTCTTGTATGGAGCAATAGTATAACTCTTTGCTCAATAATTCCAATGATAGGTGGCTTTATTGGTGCATTTTTATATTGCATACCCGCAGCACTTGGCTTCAGCTTTTCAACAAGGCAGAAAAACCCAATCATTAAGATGATTATCACAGCGTGTTCAGTAGCAATAGGCTTAATCCTATGTATAATCGTCGGCGTGATTGTAGTTGCTTCATTAGCATAAAAATAAAACCTCGCACGCTGTGCGAGGCTTTATTTTTACATATTTGCCTTTATAAGTTCAAGCGCTTTTTTTGCCATATCGCTTGTAGCCTCGGGGATATTTTCCAGAGGATATTTTATGCCTAGATTTTCGTATTTTACCTTGCCTAAGGTGTGATAAGGCAAAACCTCAATTTTTTCAATATTAGTAAAATCCTTTAGGAATTTACCTAACTCTGTTAAATCGTCCTCTTTATCCGTTATAGTAGGCACAAGCACATAGCGAATACGCATTTTCCTTTGCTTTTCGTTTAAGTACCTTGCAAAATCCAAAACAGCCTTATTCGACATTCCTGTTAGCTTGATATGCTCGCCCTCGTCTATATGCTTTATATCAAGCATAACAAGGTCGCATACCTCTAATAAAGCATCAATTTTGTCCCTGTTTACCTTATCAAACATAATGCCCGAGGTATCGAGACAGGTATGAATTTTGTTTTTCTTAGCAAGACTAAAAAGCTCTGTAAGAAAATCAATTTGACACATAGGCTCGCCACCTGTGGCTGTAATGCCCCCTGTTTCGTAAAATTCCTTGTTCCTTAGCAGTCTTTTAATTATATCCTCGGCAGTGTATTTGGCGCCTATATTAAAAGCCCAGGTATCAGGATTATGGCAATATTTACATCTTAGCACACACCCTTGGAAAAACACCACAAAGCGCACTCCGGGGCCGTCAACCGTGCCTAAGCTTTCAAATGAATGAATTTTACCCAGCATATCAGATACAGCAGTGGAAGGTTCTTGAAATAACCTCGTCCTGTTGCTCCTTGGTTAGCTTAATAAAGTTAACTGCGTAGCCGGATACACGAATTGTAAGCTGTGGATACTTTTCCGGATGCTTTTGCGCATCGAGAAGCAATTCCTTGTCAAATACATTAACATTAAGATGGAAGCCACCCTTCTTGGAATAGCCGTCAAGTAATGCAACAAGGTTAGTAACTCTTTCCTTGTGGCTCTTACCCAGGGCGCTTGGAACAATTGTAAATGTGTTTGAAATACCGTCCTGTGAATCCATAAACGGTAACTTAGCAACAGATGCCATAGATGCAACAGCGCCGTTTGTGTCGCGTCCGTGCATTGGATTAGCACCCGGAGCAAAGGGCTCGCCCTGCTTTCTTCCGTCAGGCGTTGAGCCTGTATTCTTACCGTAGGATACGTTTGATGTAATTGTAAGAATAGATGTTGTTATAATACCCTCACGGTAGGTATAATTTTGACGAAGATACTCAACAAAGGTGTGCAGAACCTCTTTTGCGATATTATCAACTCTGTCGTCGTCGTTACCGTACTTAGGGAAATCGCCCTCGGTAATGTAGTCTGTAACAATACCCTTCTCGTTTCTTACAACTCTAACCTTAGCATATTTAATAGCGGAAAGTGAGTCGGCAACAACGGAGAAGCCTGCAATACCTGTAGCAAACCATCTTTTAACATTCTTGTCGTGAAGCGCCATTTGAAGTCTTTCATAGCTGTACTTATCGTGCATATAGTGGATAATATTGAGGGCGTTTACATATACCTGCGCAAGCCATCTCATCATATCCTTATATTTTTCCATAACATCGTCATAGTCAAGATATTCACCCTCAACACCGCGATACTCAGGACCTACCTGCTCGCCTGTAATCTCGTCAACACCACCGTTGATAGCATAGAGAAGACATTTAGCAAGGTTAGCTCTTGCGCCAAAGAATTGCATTTCCTTACCAATTCTCATTGAGGAAACACAGCAAGCAATACCGTAGTCGTCACCGTGAAGCGGACGCATAATATCGTCATTTTCATACTGTACCGCATGGTGCTTAATAGAAATCTCTGCGCAGAATTTCTTAAATTCCTCCGGTAGATTATTTGACCATAATACAGTTAGGTTTGGCTCCGGAGCTGCGCCTATATTATTTAAGGTATTTAAATATCTAAATGAAGATTTAGTAACAAGCGGACGGCCGTCAATAGCCATACCGCCAATAGATTCGGTTACCCAAGTAGGGTCGCCTGCAAAAATAGCGTTATAGTCTGGAGTTCTTGCAAAGCATACAAGACGAAGCTTCATAATGAAATGGTCGATAATTTCTTGAATTTCCTTTTCAGTAATTAAGCCTGCCTGTAAATCTCTTTCTGCATAAATATCAAGGAAGGTTGATGTTCTGCCAAGACTCATAGCAGCTCCGTTTTGCTCCTTAACTGCTGCAAGGTAAGCAAAATATACAGCTTGAACTGCTTCCTTAAAGTTAGATGCAGGCTTAGAAATATCACAGCCATAGGAAAGAGCCATTTTCTTAAGCATTTCAAGAGCGCGAATTTGCTCGGAAAGCTCCTCTCTTTCTCTTATAACATCGGCATACATAATAATGCGTGTGCCTGCCTTTTGCTTTTGCTTAAACTCAATTAGCTTATCAACACCGTAAAGGGCAACCCTGCGGTAGTCGCCAATAATGCGTCCTCTGCCGTAAGCATCCGGTAAGCCTGTAATAATATGGCTGGAACGGCATTTTCTCATTTCAGTAGTATAAACATCGAAAACGCCTGCGTTATGTGTTTTTCTATGCTCGGTAAAGTATTCAACAACCTCGGGGTCAACCTCGTAGCCGTTGTCCTTACAAGCCTTCATAGCCATTCTGATGCCGCCGTATGGCTGAAGTGAGCGCTTTAAGGGCTTGTCTGTCTGCAAGCCCACAATTTGCTCCTTGTCCTTATCAATGTAAGCGGCAGGATGTGAGGTAATTGTAGAAATAATCTTAGTGTCCATATCGAGAACACCGCCCTTTTCAATTTCCTCCTTCTTAAGCTTGCTTATTTCATCCCATAAATCAAGTGTATTCTTAGTCGGACCTGATAAGAAATCGCCGTTACCGTAGTAAGGTGTAACATTTCTGTGGATAAAGTCACGAACATTTATCTCGGTTTCCCAAGGTCCGCCGACAAAGTTTTCCCATTCTTTAATCATAATTTTTCCTCTCTTTAAATAGTGGTTAGTGGTTGGTGATTAGTGGTTAGTAGTTACACTGTGTAATACGTGTCACCACAAGCAGCCGTGCTTCTATTCACCCCCACCTCTCTTACTTATAATATATCATTTTTAATAAATAAAGTCAAGCAAAATAAAGCGTGCGAAATAAGTTCATATATTTAAACAAAAAAAGCACCTTTTAAAAGTGCTTTTTGTTAAAAATAATTACTTCGTGAAATTAAAGCATATTCTTTCTGATTTCCTCGCCACTTAATAAGCTTAAATAGCTTGGTGCTATATCAAATACAGTTTTTGCGCCATATTGACCCTCGCCTGCAAGTCTTGCGCAGGCTCTTGCATATGCTACAATAGCGGATGCGGTAAACTCCGGGTTAGAGTCCAGCTTTAGGCTATATTCGATAATATGGTTGTTTTCCTTGTCCCAGCCTGTTTTGCCGCTGCGAATTACAAATCCGCCGTGAGGTATTCCGCTATGGTCGCGAATAAGCTCTTCCTCGCTGATAAAATGAACGGTTGTATCGTAATCAGCAAAGTAGTTTGGCATTTCCTTAATTTCCTTTTCGATTCTTTCAAGGTCAGCACCGTCCTCAGACACTACAAAGCATTCTCTTATATGCTTTTCTCTTGTGGTAAGCTCCGGATTTACGCCGCTTCTTACAGCATCAAGAGCTTTATCTACAGGAATTGTATATTGCTTTCCGTTTTTAACGCCATCAACTCGTCTTATTGCATCACTGTGGCCTTGGCTAACCCCCTTGCCCCAAAATGTGTAATCCTTGCCCTCGGGTAGAATACAGGAAGCATAAAGTCTATTTAGAGAGAACATACCGGGGTCCCAGCCGCAGGAAATAATTCCTACCTTATGGCTTTCCTTACAGCTTTTATCCACATTAGCAAAATGCTCCGGAATTTTTGCGTGGGTGTCAAAGCTATCAACCACATTAAAGTATTTTGCAAGATACGGTGTTTGCACAGGTAAATCCTTAGCGCTACCGCCACATAAAATCATAACATCTATTTTGTCGGTCATGTTTAGAGCTTCCTCTGTTTTATATACAGAAACACCCTCGGTTAAAATCTTTACGCTTGATGGCTCTCGTCTTGTAAAAACAGCTACAAGCTCCATATCTGGATTTTGCTTAATAGCACATTCAATTCCTCTGCCAAGATTTCCATAGCCGTATATACCAACTCTTATCATATAATCACCTCATTATAATGCACAAGGTGCATTTCATGGCGAAGCCAATTTATGATAAAATCAATTCATGAGGCTTGCCTCTATTCATGGTGCTTGCACCTATTCATAAAAATGAAAAATGAATTGTTCTACGAACATGAATTGCAACAGGTTGCATAAATTGCTACGCATGAATTGACCGTCGGTCATTAATACACTTTGGCATAGCTTTTAATTTTGATTTTATTTTAGCACAATGATTTTCCTATTGCAATATTTGGCATAGAAAAATTTTGCTTTTTTGTTGAAAAATTTCATATAATATGCTAATATATTTTTGCAAAAACAAACCGCTAGTCACTAGCCACTAACCATTATCCACTAAAAATCGGAGATTTTCACATGCTAACAACCTTCCTTATCGCCCTTGGTGTAGTATCCACAATGCTTTTATATGCTATGCCGGGCTTCATTTTAATAAAAACAAAAATAGTAAAAAAGGACCAGATTTCAGCCTTTGCAAAGCTACTTATGTATGTTTGCTCGCCATGTCTTGTGTTTAATTCACTTACAAGAAACGAGTTTTCAGTATCGCTTGTAAAGGAAATGCTAATTGGCTTTGTATTTATTTTTCTAGCCTTTTTGCTGGGACTTTTAGCCTTTCGCTTTATTTTTAAAAGAAAAAGCAACGATGTAAAATATAGGATTTACAATCTTGCCACCACCCTTGCCAATTGCGCATTTATGGGTGTGCCTGTGCTTGAGGCTCTATTTCCCGACTACCCGCAGGCGATTGCATTTTCAGCTATGGCATCTATGGCGCTTAATATTCTTGGCTGGAGCGTTGCATCTTATATTATTTCACAGGATAAAAAATATATCAGTGTAAAAAAGATACTTTTAAACCCTGCGGTAATTGCATTATTCGTAGCAATTCCGTTCTTTGTATTTAAAATTCAAATTCCCGACCTTATCAACAATATGATAGTGCTTCTTGCCAAGATGTCAACCCCGCTTTGTATGCTGATTATGGGAATGCGTCTTGCTTGCGTATCACCTAAAAAGGTGTTTTTAGTGCCAGCACAATATCTGATAGTTGCAATTAAGCAAATAATTTTCCCGCTTGTATCATTTTTAATTTTGCTTTTATTACCACTTGACGAAAGAATGAAAGCATCAATTTACATACTTATGGCTTGCCCTGTTGCAAGCGTGGTTTTATCCTTCTCGGAAATGATAGGAGAGGGACAGGAGCAAGCATCAAGTCTGGTCCTTTTGGGCACCTTACTTTCAGCAATCACCATTCCCGTAATGACGCTTTTGATATAGGGGACAGAGGATAGGGGATAGTGGCAAAGCCACAGCGAAATTTGCGCAAGCGCAAGCGAAATTCGTCAAGCCGAGCGAAATACAGTAAACTGAGCGAAATTCGGCAAGCCGAGCGAAAGAGCAAATTTCATTTCGCTACGAAACGAAGTGAAGTAATTTCGCTACGAAGTAATTTAGCTCGAACGAAGTGAGAATTTCGTTTTTGTAATGGATAGGGTACAGGGGATAGGTTAACCACTAACCACTAAAACGAACGGAGAGAGTTTTATGAGAAATCACGCAAAATACATATACGAAAACGCAATAAGAGAAAATTTGCCTGACAGCGCAGTTAAAAAAGCAATAGAAAAGTTACCAAACCACAAGGGCAGACTGATTTTAGTAGCTATCGGTAAAGCATCCTATCAAATGGCAAAAACTGCCGTAGAGTGTCTGGGAAACAGGATAGACCAAGGCATCGTAATAACGAAATACGGACACAGCGAGGGGGCTTTACAGAAAATTGAAATTTGCGAGGCGTCACACCCTGTACTTGACGAAAACACTGTTTTATCCACACGCAAGGCGCTAAAATTAACAGAGAAGCTAACAAAGGATGACCTTGTGCTATTTTTAGTGTCAGGCGGTGGCTCAGCTCTTTTTGAGGATATTTCCTGTTCCTTAAGTGAAATGCAGCAGCTAACAAGCGCCCTCTTAAAATGTGGCGCATCAATTGAGGAAATAAACACAGTAAGAAAGCATATTTCTAACGTTAAGGGTGGAAAATTCGCACAGCACTGCGCTCCTGCCACGGTTTACGCAGTTGTGCTCAGCGATGTTATCGGCGATAGACTAGATATGATAGCGTCCGGCCCTGCCTGTGCAGATTTAACCACAGTTAGCGATACTCTTGCGATTTTAGAAAAATATAGTATTGAAGTAAATGAAAATATGCTTAATTTAATTAAGCGAGAAACACCTAAGAAAATTGACAACGCAATACACAATATTTCCGGCAGTGTTACCGAGCTTTGTAAAAGCGCAAAAAAGTATGCCGAGAAGCTTGGCTACAAGGCTGAAATTTTAAGAGATAACGAGCAGGACGAGGCGAAAAATGTAGGCTTTGCCTTGGGCAGACTTGCCATAATGAACCAAAATACAGACACACCCCTCGCCTTTATTGTAGGTGGGGAAACTGTTGTAAATGTAAAGGGCAACGGCAAGGGTGGACGAAACCAAGAAATAGCCCTTAGCGCATCAATTGAAATAAAAGAGCTTGACAATGTGTGCGTTTTCTCCGTTGGCTCTGACGGAACAGACGGACCAACCGATTCAGCCGGTGGATATGCAGACGGAAATACATATAAGGAAATTGCAAAAAGCAAGAAAAGTGCCGAAGAGTATCTAAATAATAACGATGCTTATAACGCACTAGCCCTGTCAGACGGTCTTATTTTCACAGGCCCAACAGGCACAAATGTAAATGATGTAAGCATTTTGCTTATTAATGCACGAAGTGCAAATCATGGCGAAGCCAATTCATGATGAAATCAATTCATGAGGCGTGCCTCAATTCATGTTCGCAGAACAATTCATATAAATGAAAAATTAATTGCAACAGGTTGCATGAATTAACCTTCGGTCATTAAATTATGCTTCGCATAAATTAAAAAACCACTCGAACGGGGTTCGAGTGGTTTTTTATGAACTAATCCTGTAAGCCGTGTTCTGTTAAAAGACGGTCATCTATCTTTGCTATATGTCACCATATAGCTCCGCAAAATTGCGTGCCACCCAAGAGAATAGCATAGCTTTATCGGGCAAATAAAAATTCTCTTATGCGGTGTTGCTTCGGATAGGGTTTACACCCACCCTATGTTACCATAGCGTGTCGTGAGCTCTTACCTCGCGTTTTCATCCTTACCGATTTCTCGGCGGTAATTTTCTGTTGCACTTTCCCTAAGGTCACCCTCGGCTGACGTTATCAGTTATCCTGCCCTGCGAAGCACGGACTTTCCTCACCATAGTACCTTTCGACATTCTATGGCGCAACCGTCCGGATTAGTTCGTAACTATTATAATAAAAAAATTTTGTTTTGTCAAGTCGTACATTTTTTACCACAAATAAAAACTGTGAATATGATAAAAATAGTTATAGAAAGTCACCAAAGGAGAAAAACAATGTACGGAAAAGCTTCATCAGAATTACCGCTTGGCTTTTCAATGGCGCTTGCTCATAATGTAAAAGCCTTTAATGCGTTTTTGGCATTAGACGATAAAAAACAAGACGAAATAATCGAAAAATCCCGCCATGTCCAAACTAAAAGAGAAATGCAACAATTGGTTGATAACATTGGTGGCTAGAAGAGGTGAATATTTACCTCTTCTTTTTTTATTTTACCTAAAACTGTACCTGCTATTACACCTTTTTTATTTTATAATGTTATTAGAAAACAGAAAATAATGTCACAGAGAATAGCTTGAAAATATGGTGTAAGGGTATCTTCCCTATATCCTGTACCCTGTCCCCTAATAAAAAACAACTACAAGCAAAAGCCTGTAGCTGTTAGTTTTATTTGGTTGTTTTTTATTATTTTTCCACTACGAAAATTGGATTTTCGGAAACATTTACAGTTATAATTCCGTCTGCTACCTCAAGGTTGGATTGCTTACCTGCATATGCTTCGTTTACGAACTCTACAAGCTTAAATTCGCCCTCGCCCACAGTTAGCTTGTAGTCAGGAACCTTAGTACCGTCAGAGGTCTTGCACCAAACAGCATATTTAGCCTTGCCCTCGTTTGTTACATACTTAAAGAGCATTACATTCTCGTTGCCTGAGTCAAGAACGGAGTCAAAATAGCAATCCTTAAGCATTTCCTTAAGTGTGTAAACATAATAGAAGGAGTCCTTCTTGTTACCTTGAATTACATTTGTAGGGTCAATTTCAATTGGGAAACGGATAAGACCGCTTGAGCCATATTTACCAATTGCTGTTTCCTCCGGACCGCAGTCACGGGACATATACATAGCCGCCTTTTCAATACCGATTGAGGAAAGAAGCAGGTATTCACGAACAAGCCACATAGCTTGAACCTGTCTGCCTGTATATTCTGCATATGCGTGAGCAGAGGTTGAGGTTTTATAGCTTTGGTTAGTGTCCCAACCAAACTCTGTCAGCCAAATTTCCATATCCGGATAGTATCTGTCTCTGAATTCGCGAATTCTGTCGAAAGCACCTACGATATTGCCTTCCTCCGGGGAAATACCAACCCAAACCGCTTGACCTTGGTCGCCACGGTCCTCGGTGTTGACATTTGCCAGCTTTGCAATACCCTCCTCGTCAAGCTTTTTGCCACAGTAGCAGTGAGCATTGATAACATCAAAGGGAAGCTTACCGTCCTTACGGTTATACTTGCACCAGAATTGCATAGCGCGAAGTCTGCCATAGTGAAGACCTGCCCCGCCAGACATTGACATCATAAAGTTAGGGTCAGCCTGCTTAACACCGACATTCTTATATTTGCCCTCGTGTCCGTCGTAGCACATGCTTAAAAATGCTGCATGCTCAAACGGTGAGTAGTAAGGAATTCTGCCAAGCCAAGTTCCGTCAGGCTCGTTAAGTGGCTCAAGGGCATTCATAACGCCAAGACCAATCTTCTTTTCCTGTCCCTCGGCAACCTGAATTAAATCAGGGTCAATATCCTTATTGCTACCGTATCTAGCTACAATTTGGAATAGCATTGCTGCATAGCTATAATAGTTATATGGGTCAGTTGAATCACAAACCTGATCCTTAGGGTCGCGCTTAGAGTGAGTTGAATAGGTAGGAACACACTCAATTCCCCAATTGTGGAGCTTTGTATAATAATCGTCAAAGTCCCAAGGACCTGCAAAGGAAGGGCTCATTGCGATTTTTGTGTTCTCTCTGTCCGGAGTACAGGACCATGTCCAAGGGTGATATTCACGAATATAGTTTACACAACGGAGAACATCATTACCGTCATTGATAAATGCGTTCATACCAACAAAGTGCTGAAGGCTCTTTTTCTTGTGCTCTTTTCTTTCAGGAATTTCCTCTATAACATCCTTAACCTTGTAGCCGTAAATAATAATTTCGCTTGGGGCTTGGTTATTATTAAAGCTGAAGTTAATATACTGTGTTTCGTGCTTTGCTTCAAAGCCGGTCCATTTTCTTACCTCTGCACCAAATTCCTCATTAAACTCCCATGAGAACGGAGTACCCATCTTAACTCTGACCTTACGAACGCCATAATCAGCCTTGTCCTTTTCCGGCTTGTATTCGTCGTAATCGTTATAGATGTAAATATTAGTGATTTGATAAATTCCGTCAAGCTCAACAGTAAATGATAAATCAGTCTGACCAATCCACCAATGGTCATGTCTTGGGTGAACAACAGGCTTTTCTCCATCAATTCCGTATAGAGGGTCGCCAACTATGTCAAATTCGTTAAAGAAGTTTTCAACTCTTTCAATACCCATATCGTTGATAATCATATCAGGGGTAATTCTAATCTTTTGTGGTTTCATTTTCTTTTTCTCCTTGGGTTACGCCGTAGGTGCTATACACTCGGCTTTTTAAAATTATTCAGAAAAGATTAGCACAGGACGCTCACTAACGTCAACTGTAACTGTTTTGTTTTCTACTGTAAGGGTTGTGGAAATACCGTTTATTTGTAAATTTGCAAATTCCACCATTGTGGCACTGTCGCCATCAATTGCTAATTTATAATTTTCAACCTCTACGCTATCCATTGTAGGACACCAAACAGCATAGCAGGATTTTCCCTTACCGTTTTCAAAGCGATAAATCCAAACATTTTCGTTGCCTGAATCTATAATTTCAGAAAAATACATATCGCCCATAGTATTTCTGAGTGTGTAAATATAGTAGTAGGAATCCTTAAATTGACCGTTTGAGGCAATAATTCCACTTGTGCCATATTTACCAACAGATGTTTCCTCGTTTCCTAAATCTGAGCACATATACATAGCGCATCTGTCAACACCAACCGAGGCAAACATAAAGTAAGCGCGAACAAGCCACATAGCTTGAAGCTCTCTTGCTGTAAATTCACCGTATGCGTGACAGGAATTTTCTGTTGCATAGCTTTGGTTAGTATCCCAGCCAAACTCAGTTAGCCATAATTCCGTTTCGGGATAATATTTATCTCTGAAATCAGCTAGCTTTTTAAGCTCGCCCGTAATGTTTCCAACCTCGGGAGCAACACCATAGCTAAAGGTGTAGCCATTATATGTAACAGTTTTTCTGCAATATGTATGAACATTAAATGCGTCCATTCCAATGCTTCCGTCGGCGCGGTTGAATTTCATCCAATGCACCATAGACTTAATGTATCTTGTGCCAACGCCTGCAAGACCTGCCATTGCCATTTTCATATTTGGGTCAGCATTTTTTACACCTGTAAGATGTCCTGAGGGAGATAATACAGTGCCGCAGTGACCGTCGTATGAGGTTGAGGTAAGCGCCGCCATTTCATATGGAGTAAGGCCGTCATTCCCCTCGCCGTTAGGCTCGTTTCCCGCCTCAATCCACTTAATAACGTCCATATTAATTATTTTTGGCGCACGGGAATTGGATAGACGGACAACATCGACTGTGTTCATAGGGTTATTACCGTATCTTGCGCTAACCTGGTATAAAAGCTCGCCATACATAGCGTAAGCCTCGGGTAGACTTGAATCAATACTCTCTATCTTAACCTCGCCGCCAAACATAAAGCAGGGAACAGGCTCAACGCCAAACTTCTTTAGGTTTTTATAGTGGCCGTCATAGGTGTTTGCAAAGAATGATGCAAATTGAGTACCTGGATCAGGATATTTTGAAAAATCATAGAACCACGCCCAGTTTATGTAATCACGAAAATAAGGAGCGCACATAACTCTCTTTACTCTCTCGTAATCCTCAGTATTGCCATTAATACCAAGCAAATAATCAAATGTTTTGTAATTATGCTTTGCAGTATTAATTTCCTCAGGCTCACCTGTCCTATATCCGTAAATCATAACCTCACTTGGCGCTTTACCGTTTTGGAAGGTTAATTCTATGTATCTTGTTTTTTCGCCGATTTCAAGACAGTTCCACTTTTTAGTAGAGGAATCAAGCTTGAACTGGTTTTCGTAAGCAAAGGGAGTGCCTGTTTCAGCCTTAAAGACAGAGCCCTCGTCCTCAAAGTATAAATAAATATACTTAACCATATGCTCAGAAAATAAATCAACGGTATAATTAAAGAATCCACTTCTATCCTTATCGTCGATTGCGCCGTTAGCATCATGATCTAATATAGGCTGTGGGCTTTTAGCATCATTTGTGCTATCGCAGAGAGGGTCAAGGGTGTCCTGCTCGTCGAACATTTTGCTAAAATCCTTCAAGGATGTGCCAACATATGTCATATTTTCATAGTCAACCTTAATTATTTCTGTATCCTTGCCGCAGGAAACAGCAAAAATAGCTAAAATTGCTAACAAAGAAACAATAAATAAAAGCTTTATTGATTTTTTCGATCTTTTCAATCTTTTCAATCTAATCTAAACCTCCTTCTAAAGCACGCAAGCGTACTTATTTATAATATACTATAATATTGTTTAAAAGTCAATAAAATAAAGGTTAATATTTGTTAAAATAATACAAAATATTAAAAAATTTAAATGTAACAAATTTATGAAATATATTGACTATAAAGCTTGTGGGTGCTATAATAAGCAAGTCAAAAATTAATTAGTTTATATATTGTTTACAAATAATTCATAAAAAGGAGAATTATGGAAATATTTGAAGTAATTAGTAAGATTTTAGGCGCAATCTTTATAGTCTGCTATGCCTACCAATTTTTCTATATAATAGTTACCTTTATAAAAAAGGAAAAGCCACATAAAGAGCCAAGGGATAATCGCATAGCAATTCTTGTGTCTGCAAGAAATGAGGAAGCAGTAATAGGAAACCTCATAAGAAGCATAAACAATCAAAGCTACAAAAGAGAGCTTATTACAATTTTTGTAATAGCCGATAACTGTGATGATAATACGGCTAAAATTTCTGGGGAGCTTGGAGCCAAGGTTTATGAAAGATTTAACAAGGAAATGATAGGCAAGGGCTACGCTCTGGAGCTTCTTTATGAAAATATAGTAAGAGATTACGGGGATAGCTATTTTGATGCTTATTTAGTGCTTGATGCAGATAATATTCTGGATGTAAAATACGTTGAGGAAATGAACAGGGTTTTCTGTGACGGATATGAGGTTTTAACAAGCTACCGCAATTCTAAAAATTACGGTGATAACTGGATAAGCGCAGGCTACGGACTATGGTTTTTAAGAGAAAGCAAGTATTTAAATTATTCAAGAATGCTGTTAAATACATCTTGCGCAGTGTCGGGAACAGGCTTTATGTTCTCGTCAAATGTTATAAGAGAGGTAGGAGGCTGGAAATTCTTTCTGCTTACAGAGGATATTGAATTTACTATTCATAATGTAACTAAGGGCAGAAAAATCGGCTATGCCTCTAATGCCGAGCTATACGACGAGCAACCGACAAAATTTTCTCAATCCTGGAATCAGCGCTTGCGCTGGTCAAAGGGATATTTGCAGGTGTGGGGAAAATACGGAGGCTTGCTATCTAAAAATCTATTTTCTAAGAGCTTCAGGTCCTGCTACGATATGATAATGACGATTTTACCTGCATTAATTATAAGCATTTTAACCTGTATTAATATAGCTGTCGGTTATATTTACGGCGCTATATGCAATGCCGAGCTTTCGGGCTTTAACGAAACGGTTTTAGGCACGCTGGCGGGAATGTATTTGACATTGTACATAGTAGGCTTTATTACAACATTAACGGAATGGAAAAAGATACACACAAGCGCCCTTAAAAAGCTGCTTTATACATTCACCTTCCCATTCTTTATGTTTACGTATATTCCAATATCCTTTGTGGCGCTATTTAAAAAGGTAAAATGGACACCAATCACCCATAATAAGTCCGTTTCACTCGATGAAATAACAAAAGAACACTAAAATAGTGTTCTTTTTTGTTGACAAATAAACAAAATCATAGTAAAATTATGATATATGATATAGGATATAGGATGCAGGGTGTAGGCTGTGGCCTGCTAGTAAAGGAGTTAAAATGAAATTATCGGTAATTGTTTGTGTTTATAACACAGAAAAGAAGTATTTTGAGGAGTGTCTTAAGTCCATAAGAAATTCAACGCTTAAGGATTACGAAATACTTGTAATTGATGATGGCTCAACGGTTGATTATTCGGATTTAGTAAGTAAATATGAGCCAAGATATGTTAAAACTGAAAACAGAGGACTTTTTGCCTCAAGAATGTATGCTATCACCATAGCTAAGGGTGATTATGTTGCCTTTGTGGACAGTGACGATACAGTGTCCTTTAACTACCACCTGCCTATGCTTGATAAGGCAGAGGTGCTTGACCTTGATGTAGTTATTAACGATTGGGCATTTCATACAGAAAGAACAAGATATTTTTGCGTAAACGACCCGTTAATTTGCGAGGATGTGTCTGTAAAGGGCGACGATGTGCTAATGGAATTTGTTCGCCATGAGGGTCGCGCTCACTCATATTTTGTCCATTGGAATAAGGTGACAAAAAGAAGCGTGCTTCTTAAGGCAAAGGAACAGCTTGAAAGCACAGATATAATTATGCACCGTCATACCTATTCTGAGGATGCGCTAATTAATTTCTTTGTTTTTAAAAATGCCAAAAAGGTATCAAATATTCACACAGGGTACTATTTTTACAGAGTTCACGACGACCAAAGCGTCAACGCTTCAAATAAGGACAAGCTAATTTGCCAAATTGACGATATGTCAAGAACCTTTGATATTATGCTGGTAAATATCGGCAAGCATATGTATGCAAGCGAAATAAAGTACGGTATTATAAAGTGGCGCGAGCTTATGTCAAGAACACACTATACCTATGCAAAAACCAATAAACACACCGACCTGTATCAATATATTAAGGATAAGTATCATGTAGAAAAGCTACAGGCCTCAACCAAAAGGGACGGTGAGCTGTATGCGAAAAATCAGCTTTTAGGCGACAATTTCCTTGATATTGATAAGGCGCTTCGCAAAATTTACTTTACTAACAGTAATGTAACTGTAATTTACGATAAAAGCGACCTGTATGTTTCTCGCACAATGAAATATATTGAAAGAATAAAGCACGATATAACCGACACCGAAAGAAAAACGCTTATGGTGCCTAAAAAGATTATCAGCGCTAAAAATAAATTTCTACACAACCATTTTGTATATTCTATGGGTATGCTTCTATTCAAAAAGGGCTCAAAAATGCGCGCATTTTTGAAGAGCAAGTTTTAGTGGCGAAGCCAATTTATGCATTTATGCAATTCATTTTATTTGATAAATTATTGCTACGCAATATGAATTGATACTGTGTATCATGAATTAAAGCTTCGCTTCGTGAATTGCTCGCAAGCGAGCATTAAAAAAGCCCAACCGTTAGGCTAGGCTTGGAGCTAGAGATGAGGATTGAACTCACGACCTGCTGATTACGAATCAGCTGCACTACCACTGTGCTACTCTAGCGTTTACTAACACATTTTACAACAATTATAATTTTTTGTCAAGAGGTAGCTAATGAATTTATGTGATATTAGGACAGTAAAAAAAATAATGGCTGAATTTGGCACAGGCACTAAAAAAGCATTTGGTCAGAACTTTTTAATTAATGCTGATGTACCGTTTAATATTGCCGAGGAAAGCTATTCCTATCACAAATCAAAAAATCCTATCTTGGCTGACGGAGTTATCGAAATAGGCCCTGGCATTGGCTCGCTAACATATGAGCTTGGCTCTCGCTATAATAAGGTAGTGGCTATTGAGATTGATAAAACGCTCATCCCTATTCTAGAAAAAACACTTGGGGATTTTGACAATATATCAGTTATCAACGACGACTTTTTAAAGCTTGATACAAATAAGCTAATCAGCGACAATTTTGGGGAAATACCCGTATCTGTGTGCGCGAATTTGCCTTATTACATAACAACGCCTATTATTATGAAGCTTCTTGAGGAATCAAAAGTAAATGGCAAAAACCGTCTTACCTCTATAACTGTTATGGTGCAAAAGGAGGTTGCAGACCGACTTAGCGCCACAGAAAAGGACAAGGACTACGGTGCAATTACCGCTTCAATTAATTATTATGGCACTGTTAAAAAGCTATTTGATGTAGGACCTGATAATTTTCTGCCACCGCCTAAGGTAACCTCAAGCGTTGTAAGAATAGAGCTTTACGACCAGCCAAAATATACAGTAAAAAGTGAAAAAATGCTATTTGATGTAATTCAAGGAGCATTTTTGCAAAGAAGAAAAACTATGCTAAACTCACTGTCCTCGCATTTTTCCTATATATCCAAGGAAAGAATTGGGGAGATTATTTGCCAGCTTGGCTTTGATATAGCAATTCGCGGTGAAAGGCTTTCAATTGGCGATTTTTGCCGACTTGCAGATAAATTTTACGATGAAAAAGAGAGAAAGCTATGATTTTAATAGGAACAACAATAAATGCACTTTCTGTAGTTGTGGGCGCTCTTTTAGGTGTGCTTCTTTCCAAGCTGTTATCTAAAAGCTCACGCCTTGCCGATTTGCCTCAGGTTGCGCTAAAGGCAATATCCCTGTGCGTTATATTTTTAGGCATACAGGGAGCATTTGACAGCAGAAAGCCACTTGTGCTTATATTATCACTTGTTACAGGCTCAATTATTGGTACAATTTTAAATATTGACGGTGGATTGCAGAAGCTGGGAACATTTGTTGAAAAGAAATTCGTAAGAAATCAATTACCCCCACAAGAAATGTTTGAGCTTGACGAGGAAAGAGCGCAAAAGAATGTGGCAAGAGCCTTTGTCAGCACAACTCTTGCTTGCTGTGTAGGCGCATTAACCATAAAGGCGGCTATGGAAAGCGGTGTAAGCGGCGGCGAAAATCAAACCTTTATGTATGCAAAAATCGTTCTTGATTTTGTAACAGCAGTAGTTTTCGCATCCTCCTTTGGCTTTGGCGCAGCCCTTGCAGCAATTCCTATATTTGTATATCAAGGAGCATTAGAGCTGCTTTTCTATCTTGCAGGACCAATAATGAGTGACTATATGATAGCCGAAATGTCCGCAGCAGGCTCAATAATAATTATAGCCCTCGGTCTTAATATGTTAGGCGCTTCAAGGGTTAAAATTGCTAATTTGATACCGGCGATGTTTATGCCAATTCTATTCTGTCTATTTATTTGAGACTCAATAAGCTGCGTCTTTCGTCGTTGCTACTCACTCACAACCTCAGCGTACGCCAAGTACGCTATCGCCTGCGGTAGGGGTTCCACAAAACGAGGAACGAGTTTAGGGGGTTCGCGTTTGTTCCGTTGCGCCTAGAAATACTTGCTTCTTGGGTCTCAAATATATCACCAATATAGTTTTGAGAACATCTAATTTCAAAATTTCTGAATTTTGTTTAATCGAAACGCATAAAATTTGGCTATTTAATCGACTTTTTACTAAATAAAGCCTAAACGAGTGACCGTTTAGGCTTCTTGTATAATATATGCTGACTACTTGAATAAGCTAAACCCGCTTTTCTTTAAAAACCAGCTAAAGAATTTTGGGGCGAAATTTGGGAATAAGCGATACATAAGGCTCATAAAGTGACCGTCAAAGCCTGTTACAATTCGCTTTTTTCTGCGCTTTACTCGTCTTAGGATTTTGCGCACTGTTTTTTCGCAATTGGCAGAGAAGCGCTTAATCAGCTTAGCTTCCCTTTCGTTCATTTGCTGATTTTTCATTATATCCGTTTTAACAAAGCCACAAAGGACGGTGGAAACGGATAAGCGCTTGATTTCCTGTGAAATGCTTTCGCTAAAGCGACAGGAAGCGCCCTTAGATGCAGAATATGCGCTAATTAAGGAAAATGGGCAAATGCTTGATGCAGATGCTACATTTACAATAGCGCCACCGTTATTTATAAGTGGTAAAATCAGCTTACAGGCATAAACCTGAGCAAGATAATTTATAGAAATCGCTTTTTCATATTCCTCAATTTCAGTGCTTTCAAGCGTTGCAAATTTAGGTAAAATTCCTGCGCAATTTATTAAAATATCCACACATATCGAGGAATTTTCAAGAAATTTGGCAAAGGATAGCCAATTTTCCTTAATTGATACATCCATAGGATATACTATGTAATTTTCTCCAAGCTCGCCTTGTACCTCAAGAAGCCTAATCTCGTTTCTTGCAATAGCATATACAGTACAGCCGTAATTGCAAATTAACTGTCGTGCTATTTCCTTGCCAATGCCACTGGATGCACCTGTTATTATAACAGCTTTATTTCTATAATCTAATTTTTTCATAGCAGTCCCCCTATATCCTGTATCCTACACCCTATATCCTGAATAATCAAAACGGATTTCACAGTTATATTTTAGTGAAATCCGTATTTGTTTATTTATCTTTGTACGCGTCCGCTTCCGCCGCCCTTGATAAGACCTTCAACCTCGCTAACTGAAACTAGGTTATAGTCACCAAGGATTGTGTGCTTTAAGCAGGATGCGGCAACTGCAAATTCAATAACATCCTGTGAGGATTTATTTTGTAGGCAAGCATAGATAAGACCGCCACCAAAGGAGTCGCCACCGCCAACACGGTCAACAATGTGAATATTGTAGGAGCGTGAGAAGTAGTATTCGTTTTCGTTCTTATCATAAAGCATAGCAGCCCAAATATTGTCGTTTGCAGAAATACTTGTTCTAAGTGTTATAGCAACTCTCTTACAGCCAAAACGGTCGCTTAATTGCTTTGCAACGCTCTTATAGCCCTCGTGATTTACAACGCCTTTGTCAACGTCTGTGTTTTCTGCCTTGATACCGAATACCTTTTCAGCATCCTCCTCGTTAGCGATACAAACATCAACATAGCTCATAAGAGTGCCCATTACCTTGCCTGCCTGCTCACTTGTCCAAAGGTTCTTTCTGAAGTTAAGGTCACAGCTTGTTGTAATGCCTTTTTCTCTACATACCTTAAGAGCGTCTAAGCAAATTTCCGGAAGCTCACCGCCAAGAGCCGGTGTAATTCCTGTAAAATGGAACCAATTAACGCCCTCTAAAATCTTTTCCCAATCAAAATCCTCTCTTTTAGCAAGAGCAATTGCAGAGTAAGCTCTATCATAAATAACCTTTGACGGTCTTTGTGATGCGCCTGTTTCGAGATAGTAAATACCAACTCTGTCGCCACCTCTTACAATATCGCTTGTGTCAACCCCATAGCGACGAAGAGAATTTATAGCAGCCTGACCGATTTCGTGCTTAGGAAGCTTAGTAACATAGGAAGCATCAATGCCATAGTTAGCAAGAGATACTGCTACATTAGCCTCACCGCCACCGTATGTAGCGCCAAATGTGTCTGTCTGCACAAATCTTGTGTAGCCTGCCGGATTAAGTCTTAGCATAATTTCGCCAAAGCAAACTGTTTTCATATTTTATGTCCTCCGTTTTATTAGCCGTCAGCCGTCAGCTGTCAGCTTTTAGCTAGCTAGTTTTTGCTAGCCTTTATAACATAATTATTTTAGCATAAGTTCTTTATAATATCAATAATAATTGTATGTTTTTTAAATTTTTTTCGTATTTACAAAAGCAATCTACTGACTGCTGACGGCTGAGGGCTGACTGCTAGCATACCGTTCATAATAGAACAAATATTGCTGCGCTATTCCGCCGTTTTTGCCAAATAGCGATATATCAAGGCTACCGTCAAATCTGTTGTCAATTACTCGCTTTATCCACACGTCAACGGGAAAAGCCTCGGTTTTATTAAAGCCAAAGAGCAGAGCACAGCAGGCAACCTTTAAGCCAACGCCCTTGATTTTGCATAAATTATCCACACAGGTGTTGAAATTTTTCTCGTTCTGTATTAAATTAAGGTCAATTTCACCTGACGTAATTCTTTCGCAAGCGTCAATTATGTATTTTGCCCTGAAGCCTGTTTTTAAAGCGAAAATTCCCTCAACTCCTGCCTCTAAAAGCACGCTGGCAGAGGGGAACGAATAATGATTTGTGCCCAAAAAATCGATACTCTCTCCGTATTTTTCGCACATTGAGCCTACAATTTTCTTAATTCTTGGAATATTATTATTTTGAGAAATAATAAAGGAGCAAATAGCCTCCCACCTATCCTGTCTTAAAATCCTTATACCGCGACCGTACTCAATTGCCTTATCCATATGGCTATTTTTAAGGGCGCTTGAAATTTCACTGTTAATTTTATCATAGTCAGCATCAAGGGCTAAAAAGGATTTCCAAATGCTTTGATAGTCGGAAACGGTAGAATTATATATAATTATTTCATTAGGGTGATTTTGACCGAACACCACATATTTGCCAAATGCAACACCGCCAAACTCATATTTGTTGCCAAAAATTGATACCTCATCAAATCGAAAGCATTGACCGCAATCAAAGGTTTTAAATATATCAATATAAGGTACATCTTCAATTTTAACTGCATTTACACCGTTTTCAAGTGTAAATTCCACAATTTTCTCCATAAAATCCCCCTTTTTACTTGATTTATTTATATTATAAAGGTATAATTGAAATAAATCAAGAGAAATTTTAGTAATTAGTGGCTAGTTGTTAGCATTTACACAGGGAGCGTATAGTTAAATTTATTAACATAAAGTAGCTACTAAACACAAACCACCAACAACTAATCGCTCAAAAACGACCGAAGGGAGTTTTTTATGGAACAAATATATATGATACCGGTAAACGAAGCATTTGACGAATGTGCAAAAAACGATGTGTGCGAATGTCCTATTTGCAAAATGCTTGAAAAGCTGGAAAATAAAGAGGTAGATATGGCTTTAGGCCCTGCTATGATGGAGCCGTCTACAAGAGTGGAAACTAACGAAAAGGGCTTCTGTCACCACCATTTTGATATGATGCTTCAAAGACCGAATAAACTATCCTTAGCTCTAATTTTGGAAAGCCATCTTGATGTAATTCGAGGCAAAATGAAGGGCAATCCCTTAAAAAATATTGTAATCCCAAAGCACAAAAGTCAGGTAAAGACTGCTAAGGGGCTTGAGGAAAGCTGCTACATATGCGAAAAGGTCGACTTTCATATTAACAGAATGATTGAAACAACCGTATATTTGCACGGCTACGATGCAGATTTCAGACTAAAAACTAAAAAGCAAAAATTTTTCTGCTTGCCTCACTATCAAAAAATGGTTGAGTATGCAAAAAATAAGCTGGATAAGAAAAAATTTGAGGAATTTTATGCTGACGTGTCGCTAATTCAAGAAAAATACTTTGATAAAATTATTAAGGACGTTAGCTGGTTTGCTAAAAAATTCGATTATCGCTACGACAGCGAGCCGTGGTACGACTCCAAGGATGCCGTTGAAAGAGCGATTAAGCTTTTAAGTGGGAAATAATTAGCCGTTAGCAGTTAGACTATACAAGTATTTAATATTAGAAAGAGAGAAAAGATGCTAGAGCAAAAGCGACTTAATTATATAGATTGGTTTAAGGCGATAGGTATTTGCTTAATAGTGATGGGCCATTGCTTGCCTGCCTATACCTTGCCAAAGACAATTTTTTACGCGTTTCATGTGCCTCTTTTTGCATTTGCAGGCGGCTTTTTATCAAGTCCTGCAAAAACAATTAAGGAAGCCTTAAAAAAGGTTGTTGGATTACTAAAGAGAATAGGAATACCTTATCTTATTTGGTTTATTGTTACATCATATCCTTATATGATGAAGGAATGTCCTTTAAAGACCGATTATGGCTTTGGGGAGCTTGTTGAAATCTTTTTTCTACTAAATGGCAGACCAACCTGGAATGCGGCATTGTGGTTTGTTATACCTTATTTTATTGTAAGCTTGACGTTTATATTCTTTGCTTATTTAGTAAAGGGAAATAAATATGCTTGCTTAGGTCTGGGGCTTGTCTCCTTTGCAGGAATTATTATACTTGTAGAAACAGAAAAAACAGTAAATCTATTTGGCTACACAAACATATTTAATATGCACAACGTGTTCTTGCTTTTAGGCTTTTACTGTCTTGGGTATGTCCTTAAGGATTTGATAAAGCTCGTAATAGAAAGAAAAGAAAGCCCTTATAAAAATTATATGCTATATATAGCATTAGGCGCTCTTATAGCAAGCCTTATAATATGTGCTTATGCAAACAGGGATCCATCAAGACCGGGCGGCTATTACGGAATGAGTGTTTTGAATCTGAAATATAACAATATATATGTGTATATTGCTTTAGGAACAGTAATACTTGTATCGCTGATTTTAAGCTGTGCGCTATTGCCGGAAATTAAATCGGTTTCAAGATTGTCTAAAAGCTCATTCTTTATTATGGCAACCCACTACCTGTTTTTCCGTTCACCGTTTTATTCGTCACCATCCTATAAGGCAAACAAATGGCTCGCCGGCTTGCACGCGGGCATAAAGGAAGCATTTTATATAATTTTGATTTACCTTATAGTGCTTTACATATTATACTTAATAAGAGAAAAAAGCAAAATCACCTCAAAAATTCTACTATATTTTGGAATATAAAAAACGACACCTCAAAAAAGTGTCGTTTTTGCTTATATCCTTGCGAAGCAAGATTTCATTCGCTCGTGGATTTCATCACGAAGTGATTTCATCCTGTAGGGATTTCATTGCGAATCTGTCGCATATCTATGCTCCTCAAAATTAATATCAGGAGTTGTCATAATGGCATAGTCAATATAAAAATCGTTGCCCGTTTCCTTGGTTTCCTTAATTACAAGGATTGAGTTCGTTTGATAGAACATAGCGCCCTCGTGGAAATTTAAGGAATTAAACAGTGTAACATAGTATCGTGTGCCGTCCTCAACATATGACATTTGTACATCCTTGGTGTGATAGTTCTTTGATCTATACTCGTTTAACTGCTTTGCGCCTATGTTTTCACCCTCTATAAGTCCGTCAAAAATAGAGTAGTCTGGACCGGGGGATTGCAAATGCAAATTGTTTTCTACATTTCCACTGTCCATAAACTTTTTATTAAGCAAATCAAGAAGAATTTGAGCAACGGAAAAGCTACCGTTTATGAATTTGGGATTATTAAGTAAAAATTCAATATAGCCATCCTCGTTTTTGGAGCTTACCAGCTTTGTTGTGTATTTGCAATATGGATTATATGTAGTATCCCAAGTTGATGAAGAGCCACCGAGAGGGGTGAAATATAACTCGAAGACCTTGTCGCTTTCTGTTCCGAGATAAACAATTTGCTCATCACTTGGAATAGTATCGCCCTTACCTGCTAAAATAAGGTCAATTTGCATAGTAGTGCGAAGCTGACAAAGACGTCTAAATATAAGAACCTCCTCCTGCTCCTGATACTTGCTCATTAACTGAATAAAGTTATAGGTTGCTCTGTATATTTCCTCGTGGTCGCAAATAACTGCACCTGTTTGGATATAGTCAAGACCGTTTCTGCCCAGATAGTTTACACCGTCAATGTTGGTACAGCCAAGCCATACTGCCTTACCCCTATCGTTTCCGTATCTGTCAATATAGTTAGAAACGGTACAAGCCTTTAGGTGCATCATATCCGTGCCGCCCTTGTCAAGAGACCATTTCGATTTTAATGCAACCATATAGTCGGATATTACCTTGCCTTCAATATAGCAGGGGTCGTTTAAGTGATTATTGAAATAGGTAATAAAGTCAATATCAGCAGTGTTTTTCTTTGCATCAGCAGATAGCTTTACAGCACTTGCGTTTAAGTGCCCGATAACAGTTACATAAATGCCCTTTCTTGCAGCCTCGCAAAGAAGGTAGCAAAGGCGATAGTAGCCACTTTCCTCGTCATATTCCTTATCACGAAGCATTTTTAAGTGTCCGTATTCAGCACTATCCTCCTTAACACACCCTGCAAGCGTGCCTGAAATTCTATAAGAGGAAAGACTGATATAAACATCCCTTTCAGGATATTTTTCCTTATACTTAATGGCTTGCCATAGCATTTGGATTTGAGAGAAGTTAGGGTTGTTTTGTATTTCCTTTTTATCACGGAAGGTTGTGTAAACTGTAACATCCTTGCCATTTATATTTTTGTAAACTATTTCGTTTCTGCTAAGAAAATTGTTATCAAGAATAGCTAAAACCTCATTTTTCTTGTTAAGCTCATCAATTGTGGGCTCGTCCTCTGGCTTTATGTCAGGCTTTTGGTCGGGCTTCGTGGCCGTATCTGTATTAGTGTCTGTATCTATGCTAGTATCATTGCTACCACCATCCGATGATGTATCGGATGGTGTATTGTCGCAGGATAAAAGTGAAAAACAGCTTAAAACAGTTAAAAAACAGAGAAGAATAGCGATAAATCTATTAAATTTTCTCATTTTTCTCCTTATTCGGCGATATTTTCAATGTATGAGGCATTGTTTACGCCACCATCTGGGAAGGTGAATTTAGATAGGTTAATTTTAGCTGCTTTAGAAACGGAAACGTGTAATTCTAGTCCCGTTGCATCATCATTTTCACCGATTTCGCCGGAGTGAATTGTTGTTTTTGATGTACCTATATAAGCATATCCACCATTTGTGGCAGCTGTGTTGCCAGAGCCATAAAGCTCTCCAAATTCAATTACTGCGCTACCTGCAATATACATAGCTCCACCGTTGTTTGCTGAGTTATTGCTTGCGGTTACTGAATCAATAGAGCCTGTCATCTTGTATAGGTATAGAGCGCCACCATTACCGCTTGCTTTATTTCCATTAGCAACTATTGTGCCAATATCTGCTGTTAATAGGCTTGAGTCTGTTGCTCTTAAATATAACGCGCCACCATAATTTGAGGTTGCCACATTGTTAGTAAATGTAAGTTGATTTGCACTAAATTCTCCCTCGGATAGATAGAAGAAGATTGCACCGCCGGCACGGCTTGCCTTATTGCCTGTAAAGGTATTCTCAGTAATTTGTGTGCCTGCGTTAATTTCAATTTTAACGTTTGTGGAGTCCTTCTTTATTGAAATAGCACCACCGTTACCTGAATAAATAGAGTTGCCTGTAGCCTCATTTTCAATAGCAGTAATACCGTTAATTGTCAGAGAAGCGCCCGTTAAGCCAATTGCACCGCCGTTAGATGCGATATTCTTTGTAAATACTACATCAGTAAGAGTAGCTACGGCGCCGTTATCAATGAAGATTGCGCCGCCAAAGCGACTTTCGTTATTGATAGGAACAGAGTTTCCTGTAAAGCTTGAATTGCTAATTGTTACTGTAGTTGCAGCCTCGCCCTTAGACGCAATGTGGATTGCACCGCCACTGTCACCTGATGTGTTATTCAAGGCAGTAAGCTTATCAATAGTAAGTGTACCGTTTGGAATATAGATACAGCCACCGTGAGATGATGCTGTGTTGCCGGACATTGTATCACCGCTCATTGTTGCAACGGTGCTTGTGTTAATGTATATTACACCTGTTTTTGTTGTGTTATTTGTGTATGTGCTATTTGCTGATTCAAAGGTTGATTTTGTCAGATAAATAATGCTATCTGTACCTGTGTTTTCTGTAATAGCAGTATTTGTAAGCTTGAGCTCTCCGGTTGTTGTATAAATAGCACTTCCTCGATTGTCAGCACTGCTATTTTTAATTACACAGGTATCAAGCGCAGCGCTTGAGTGATTGATATATAATGAACCACCCTGTGAGGCTGTATTGTCGCCTGTTGCATAATCGTATAAAATAGATTTGTTTCCGTCAAAGGTACAGCTCTTAAATAATACATCTGAATTAGAAAACAATCCAATAGCGCCGCCATAAAGAGCGGTATTTGAAATAAAGCTTGTATTTTCAATTGTACCGGTTGAGCCTGAGAAGCGAATAGCGCCGCCGCCCTTTTGATAACCGCCTGAAATTGCTTGGCTATTCTTGATTGTGTTGCTCTCGCCCTTTATTTCAAGCTCGGAAACATTAATCATTATAAAGCCTGCATTGTCAGCAATGTTGCCATCTGCATTTAATGTATCGAAGATGGCATAAGAGCTTGAGTTGAAGAAGAATGCTCCGCCAACACCCTCATTGTAGACCTCGACAGCTTCGCCTGTTAGCTCGCCGGTCACTTCATCAATAACGTCCTCGGTGGCAGTAAAGCCCGTAGCCTTGTTGCCCTTTACAGTAATATCCTTAAAGGACACAGTTGACTTAGAGGTGTACATTACACCGCCCTGATGGTCGGCTATATTATTAGTAAATGTGATTTTTTCAGCAGTTAGCTCAGATCCGGAATATAGTGAGATTGCACCGCCAAAAATTGCACGGTTGCCATCAAAGATAATGTTATCTAACTTAAGAACTACATTAGAGCAGTAAAGTGCTCCGCCCCCGTATTGTACAACCTGATTAGCAGTGTTTGATGTAAAGCTTACATAAGAAGCATTGATAGACGACCTTGTTGTAGTATTGTTATCACTGCTTGCAGCGAGATATATAGCGCCACCCTGCTTGCTTGCCAGGTTACTGTCAAATACTAATGCGTTTTCGCTTGTTCCTACAAGATTAATTGCAGAGCCTAAGCTGTAAATTGCGCCGCCGTGTGATCCTGCTGTATTTTTGCTAATGGAGCTTGCGCTGCTCTTTGATGAAAGATTAACGGTTGAAAGTGTTGCTGAAACAAATGCTCCTAAGCCTGTTGCAGTGTTTTCCTTTGCAGTAATACCGTCAAGATTGACTGTGGATGAGGTTGTATAGATTGCTCCGCCATTCCTTGCGCTATTGCCAATTAGGCTTGCATTTTTTAGAGTTAAGGTTGATTCAGTCTTAAGGTATGCCACTCCGCCATAGTCTGCGGTGTTGCCCTCGATAATAGCGGTAGCGCTGTCAAGCATTTGAACGGTAGTTGTATTAGTTAGATAGAATGTACCGCCGTTTGCCCCTGCGATATTATTCTTAAATGTAGAAGCTCCGATAAGTGAAGCAATGCTCTTTGCAGTTAGATAAATTGCACCGCCGTTTGAGGTAGCCTCATTACCTATGAAGGTAACCTTATCAAGCTTAATTTCTGCATCAGTGGTTGCATTGTAGTCAGAGCCACACGCAATAGCACCTCCAAAGGTTGCGCTGTTGCCTTCAAATATCGCCTCGTGAATAAGCGTTACTCTTGGAACCATATCCTCGGCGGAGTAGTTAGTGCTGATTGCACCGCCACGGTCCATAGCATTATTATTTTTAAATTCAGCGTAGTAAATAATTAACTCACCGTAGCTCTGAATAGCACCGCCCTTGCCGGCAGTTTTTACTACTTCCACGGTCTCTCCTGTTGGCTCGCCTGTTGCTTCGTCAATAACATCCTCAGTAACAATGTAGCTTATTGCCTTGTTGGAGTCAAACAGAGTACCGCCGTAAATTACTGTGCCACTATTGTATTGAGTGCGAATAGCACCACCGGTTATTGAGGAGTTATTGCGGAAAATGACCGTAATATCCTTACTTTCCTTACCAATGTAGGCAACTGAGGTAGCGCTGTTTGTTTGATATACAGCTCCGCCGTAATATGTTGAGCTATTGCCCTCAAAAAGGCCACCCTCAATATTTAACACTCTGCCGCTGGCAATAGCGCCGCCGTAGCTACCCTTATTGTTGCTAATTGTACCGCCGTAAATGTTTGTTGTGCCGTTATTGTAGATAGCGCCGCCATAGGTTGAATTCTCGTAGCCCTCAATCTTATCCTCCTCAGGAGTCATAGAAGAGGATAGAGGACTTACCTCGTTATTTGTGATAATACCACCGTACATATTAAATGTACCGTCATCAATTAGCACAACACTACCACCCGGGGTGATGGCTCCGTTGAATGCATATTTTGTGTCTAATATTTTTTCGTTGCCAAGCTTTTTGTGGTTTTGTACTGTAACGCCGTCGTAAATATTAAGCACAGAGCCGTTGGTCATAAAGAATACTGTGCCAGTTACCTTGTCGGTTAAATTATCCTTGTTACCGTCAATGGTAATTGTACCCTCCGGCTTAATTGTAAGAGCTGCTTTCTTGTCCTTTAAAATAAGGTTATTGCCAAGATTATCCTCACCAAGCACAAATAGCTCGCCAAGGAAGGACGCATCTCTTGTAAGAGTGTAATTACCCTTTGCTGTGATTTCTGTATTGCCTGTTACATAAATTGTATCGGTTAATGTAATATCGCTTGCTAAAAGGATTTTATCAACGCCGCCGTCAATTCTTGTCTTTAGCTCGTTAAAGGTTTTAGTTTCGCTAAGCTGGAATTTAGCAGTGATGCTCTTGCTTTCTGTAACAACACCGCTTGCGTTGAATTCTCTGTCACCCTCAAAGAAGCCAAGGAAGGTATAGCCAAGCTTGCTTGGTGTGCTAAGTGAATAAATACCGTCCTCAGGTAAATTAATTACTGTTTCCTTACCGTCAATATCAACTGTAATTGTATAAACGATAGGTAATTTATCAAGTATTTCGGTTACAAAATTATCGCATAGAGTACAGTCCTTGCGTCTTTCGCCCTCGCTATCACAGGTAGGCTTTATGGTTTCATACCATTCGCCATATGCGTGTCCGCCCTCGTCAAGCGGGGAAATTGGCTCGTATTCGCTAATACCGCAAAGTATGCAGGCTCTCTTTCTTTCTCCCTCTGTGGAGCAGGTGGGCTCAGTCACAGTTGACCATTCCCCAAAGGAGTGTCCCCCTGATGTTAATACAGGGATTTCCTCTGTTTCCTTGTTATCACAATATACGCAGTCACGTTTTTTCTCGCCAACTGCTGAGCAGGTAGGCTCAGCTACTGTGTACCATTCGCCATAGGAGTGTCCACCCTCGTCAACAGGGGAAAGCGTTTCCACCTGTGGAGCGTCACAATCAAGACAGTATCTGATTCTTTGTCCCTCGTTGGAGCATGTAGGCTCAACTGAAATTGCCCAGTCGCCATATGTATGTCCACCCTCGGTAAGCTTAGGAATAATAGCTGTTTCCTTGTATTCACAAATACATACTCTTTCCTTTTTACCGTCAGCCGAGCAGGTAGGCTCTAAGGTAGTTACCCAATCGCCAAAGGAAATATGGTTGTCCTTGTTTTCGTCTATGTTTTCAATTTCGTGCTCGTCGCAACGCTTGCAATCTCTGCTTTTTGTTCCGATAGAGGAGCAGGTAGGCTCAAGGTCTGTATGCCACTGACCAAAATCGTGTCCGCCCTCGGTAAGCACAGGAATAGCTTCCGTTTCCTTTTCTTTGCAGCTTGCGCATATTCTTTCCTTTGTGCCCTCGCTAGAGCAGTTAGGCTCTTTTGTTGTCTGCCACTCGCCAAATTCGTGCTTATGGCAAGAGCTTAATGCAAGGGAAAGAATGAGTATTGTCAATGCTGATAAAACTAATAAACCTTTTCTCATTTTTCATCTCCTAAAAGAATATATTTTTTCATTTTATATTATAGCATACAATGTATCAACCGTCAAGTAAAAAGAAAAAAGCCACAAAAATGTGGCTTTTAAATGACCTTTGCAAGAATAAGCAGGCAGAAAATAAGGGAAATTAATACAAATGATGTGATTAAAATTATCCATAGCTTAGGGCGTGATTTTGCGGGGGCAGTTGTTTCAAGTATGTGACTTTTACGCATAGCCGTAACTACGGGCTTATAAATAAGTAAGGCAAGGCAAGCATTAATTCCATATTTAATCAAATTAAATGGTAAAAACGCAGTTGGTAGCATTCTTAAAACGGCCTCTCTTGGCACGCTCATATAAAACGGAGTTATAAAGTAATTCCATAAAAGCATTAACCCTGTGGTTATAATTGTGGCAGCTACTAAGCCAATAATCGCACCCCTTAGTGTTTTATCCCTCTTGTAAATATAGGACGAAATACAAGCAAAGGAGGCTGTGGAAATAATATTCATAAGCAGTCCGTAAAAGCCTGTTGTGCTAATGCCTGTTATAAGCTCCATAAGAGCAGTCAGCACGGATATTGCAAGGGCTGAGGCAGGACCTAAAATAAAGCCTGCAATAGCTACGATAATATCCTTAGGGTCATACTTTAAAAAGCCTGCAACGGAAATAGGAAGCAGTCCGCCCAATAATGTAAAAATATAAGCAATAGCGCAGAATAGACCGATAAGAGCTATCTTTTTATTACTTTTCATAAAAACCTCACGAAATAAAAAATCACCCAAAAATCAGGGTGATAGAAAACATAAAATTTACCTATCTTCTTCCATCCAGACTTTACTGTCGGTCTTGGAATTACACCAAGTCTGCCAAAAGGCTCGCGGACTTTACCGCCGATTGAGAATTTCACTCTACCCTGAAGATTATATTCGTATTATACCACCAATATGATATTATGTCAAGTGTGTTATTATACCCCTACATCCTACACCCTACCTCCTACCTCCTACC
>JAGAJV010000158.1 GCA_017625915.1 Clostridia bacterium | reverse complement strand
GCAAAATAAGAGTGCTTATTTTGCAAAATTTGCTATTTAAATTTCTGTAATTGTATGGTAAAATGTAAAAAAGAGGTGAGTACAGTGGACGAAAGGCTAATGGCGAGAGAAAAATTTGAAAAGGAAATAGACTCTGTAATCTTTCGCTCAACACCAAAAGATGTGTTCGCATTTCTGAACGAGCAACAGGAAAAACGAATAATAACACTTTATGCAGGTACATATAGCTTTGATGTTGCCTCTGATATGTGTAAAAGCGACACAAAAGCCACCTTCTATTTTTACTTAAATGGCTATAATTATGGATACTCCCTAAGCTATTTTCAAGGAAAATTCCACTTAGAGAGGGATATATTAATATTTTCACCAAAGGGTTCTAAGCGATATTCTAAAAAAGCACTGTCAAATCGCAAGGCTGACAAAAGGGATATGCGCAGTGGCGAGTATTATGCTAATAAAAAATCACTAATAAAGAATGAGCTATCCGAGGGACTTATTGAATTGATTTTTACTTTTGTGAGCTTTGCGATAGGAGCAGCAGTGCTTGCCTTGACAGGGCTTAGTGATTACGATGCAGACGGTGAGCTCTCCATGTTTATAGGTGGAGCAGTCCTTGTAGTAATTGCAGTTGCCATTATCGGTATTTACATGCTGATTAAGAGGTTGAAGAAAAAACAATTATTGGAGAAATCATATGGAAGCAAAATACTATACAGTAACAAAAATTGAGGGCGAATACGCATACATTCTCGAGGAAAACACAGAAAACGAAATTTTTATTGCTATGGCGCTTTTGCCCGAGGGTGTGGATATAGGAACAAAATTGAAGTATGAAATGTTTTCATATGAAATCATTTCGTAGCAGATAGCCGCCAGCCGCTAGCCGTCAGCAGGCTACATTGATACTAGATTTTAAATAAATTTATAAATAAACAAATCGGACGAGAATAAATCGTAAGTTGTTTGCAAGGTCTAACTGCTAGTGGCTGACTGCTGACTGCTGACGGCTATTTTCGACCAAAGGGAGAAAATATAATGAAAAAGATTGCAGTATTTATGCTATTCGGCCAATCAAATGCAGTTGGCCACGCAATGCCAATGGAGGAAAAGGATATTATTAAAGAGCCTCTTAAAAATGTATGGGGACTTAACAGAGAGCCTAATCAATCCTACGACACTGAAAAATTAAAATTTACAGGCTACACAAGCTACGGAATGAACCTTGCAGAGACACAGGATAACACATATTCTGTAGCTAACTGTCTTGCAAGAGCTTGGCAGGACGATATAGATAACGGGGTAAATTTACCCGATTTATACATAATTCATATAGCTATAGGCTCACAGGGCGTTACAGGAATGTGGGACCCAAAAAGAAAGCCAAAAATGATAAGAGGCAAGCTAGGGGATTGCGATATTTCTATGTATCCGCTTGCTATCCATGTACTAAAGTTATTTAAAAGGTATATGTCAGAAAACGAGCTTGAGCCTGACTATGTTGGCATACACTGGAGAGGTGGAGAGCAGGAAACAGACTACCCTGTGTCTAAATTACAGGAATTTTTAAAGGATACCTACCTTGAAATATTTAACGGTATTCGTGGTGCTATCGAATGTGATGCGCCTGTTATATTCCACCGCTTCCCATTTGATAAGGTGTTTGCTAACCGTGATAAGGAGGACGGTGGCACACGACTTGAAAGCATGCACTATATAAACGATACCTTCTACACTCTTGCAAGGGAAATGAAAAACGCAAGGGTATATGATGTAAGAGAATGTCCGCTTTATGACGAAAATGCGTGGGACTGCAACATTTTCCGTTGGGACTTAATCCACTACCAAGGCAGAGTAAACGATTATGTAGCTAAGGAAATTTTAAAGGAATATAAGGAGAACAATAATGAATAACGAATTTGAAATAAGAAGCCCTCGTTGGACTTATATAGTAATGATATTTACAGTTATACTAGGTGGTATAATAACCGTTGCAGGTATTATATGCACCATAATGCAGGTAGCCGAGGAAATTTTTGTATTAATATTTTTAGGAGTGTTTTTCCTGGTGCTTGGCTTAATTGGAATGTATGCCTACAAAAAAGAATGCTTTATGTACAAGGGCAAGGAATACACCTACATAAAGCCCTTCAGAAAAAGCCAAAGCGCATCGGTGCACGAAATTGACAAGGTTGTAGTTCGCACCACCCAAGGTGTTATTATGTATGTATATTTCTACGACAAGGATGGAAAAAAGCTAATTAGCTTTGCTGACGACGGCACTGCGTTTAAAAGTGGCGAATTTGAGGACTCTCTCGAGGCTAACAATATAACCCTTGAAATACTGTAAATATCTCAGCTCTGCAAATCGCAGAGCTGTTTTATTTCCAAAAAATGAATATATTTATAATTTATCGTTGAAATATAATTTTATGTGTGTTATAATATACTGTAATAAATTTTCTTTACTATATAAAGGAGTAAAAAATGAAAGAAAAGCTAGAAGCATTGCTTCGCGAGGGTGCTGAGAAAATTCAAAGCGCCAAGACCGAGGCTGAATTACAAGAGGTTAAGGGAGCTTTGCTTGGTAAGCAGGGCGCTGTTACCGAGCTACTTAAGGAAATTCCTAAGCTGGATGTTTCACTCCGTCCGGAAATGGGTAAGGCAGTAAACAATGTTAAAAATCTTTTAAGCGAGCAAATCGAGGGCAGACGTGAGGAAATCAAGCTAAAGGCAGACGCAATCCCTGAGGATTTTGACTACACATTACCGGGCATACAGCCTATGATTGGCGGACTTCACCCAATTACACAAATGTGCTACGACTTAAATGATGCGTTCCGTTCAATGGGCTTTGAGGTATTCCACGGTCCGGAAATCACAAGCGAGTATTACGCATTTGATAATCTGAACTTCCCACCTAACCACCCTGCAAGAGAAAGCATGGATACATATTGGCTGGAGGGACACGACTCAGGCGAGGCTAATGAAAAGCTATGCTTAAGACCTCACCTAACAGGCGGAAGCGTTCGCTATATGCAAACACATAAGCCACCGTATCGCTTTGTATATCCGGGTCGTGTATATAGAAATGAAACCACAGATGCTCGTCACGAAAGAGCATTCTTCCAATACGAGGCGCTTATCGTTGATAAGGATTTTACCTATACAGCAGGTAAGGTTATGATTAAGAGTATTCTTTCAAAGGTATTCGGACAAGATGTTCCTGTAAGAATGAGAGCAGGCTTCTTCCCATTCGTTGAGCCGGGCTTTGAAATTGATATGGGCTGTCTTGTATGTGGCGGTAAGGGCTGTAGCGTATGTAAGCATGTTGGTTGGATTGAAATTATGCCGGGTGGTACACCGCATCCAAATGTACTTCGTTCAGCAGGCCTTGACCCGGATGAATATACGGGCTTCTATGTAAACATCGGTCTTGACCGTCTTGTTATGATGCGTTACGGCGTTGACGATGTCCGTCTATTCCATAGCACAGATTTAAGATTTTTGAAACAGTTCAAATAAGGAGGAATTTTAAAATGAAGTTATCACTTAATTGGATTAAAGATTATGTTAAGATTCCTGATAATATGGACTTGTCGAAATTAGCATATGATTTAACAATGTCAACTGTTGAGGTTGAGGGCGCGCACGAGCTTGCAAAGGATTTTGAAAATGTAGTTGTTGGTATTATTAAAGAGGTTTTACCACACCCAAATGCAGACAAGCTCCGTGTTTGTAAGGTAGATATTGGTAATGGCGATATTAAGGATATCGTATGCGGTGGAAGCAACCTTGAAAACGATATGAAGGTTGTAGTTGCGCTCCCTGGCGCTATGGTAAAATGGCACGGAGAGGGCGAGCCTGTTGAAATTAAGTCAGGCAAGCTTCGTGGAGTAATGAGCTACGGTATGATTTGCGCAAGCGTTGAATTATGCTTAGCAGACCTATTCCCATCAGAGGACGACCACGGTATTATGGATGTATCCTACCTTGATTGTGTGGCAGGCACACCGCTTGCTGACGCACTTGGCTTTAACGATATTATTCTTGAAATTGACAATAAGTCAATGACAAACCGTCCTGACCTATGGGGTCACTACGGTATCGCAAGAGAAATCGCTGCAATTTACGATTTACCGCTTGTAGAGCTTGAAAAATATGAGCCATCAACAGATAACAAATATGATGTAAGAATTATTGACGAGGAAGGATGCCCAAGATATATCGGCGCAAAGATTGAGGGACTTGGAATTAAGCCATCACCATTTGAAATGCAGTCAAGAATTTGGCGTGTTGGTATGCGCCCAATTAACGCACTCGTTGATGTTACTAACTATGTAATGCTGGCGCTTGGTCAGCCTACTCACGTGTTCGATTCTAACCACATTATCGACCATATTGAAATTCGCCGTGCAAGCGAGGGTGAAAGGCTAAGCCTGCTTAACGGTAAGGACTTAACCTTAGCGAGTGACGACCTTGTAATTGCTGATAAAGAGGGCGCAGTTGCATTGGCAGGCGTTATGGGTGGCGCTAAGGATTCCGTGCTGCCCGAAACAAACAGCGTAATTTTAGAGGTTGCTAACTTTGATTCCCGTTCTATCCGTCGCACAGCGCTTCGCTACGATAACAGAACAGAGGCATCCTCAAGATATGAAAAGGCTATAGACCCTGAAAGATGCGACCTTGCAGTATCAATGGCTATGAAGCTATTTTCTGAGCTTTATCCGGATATGAAGGTTACAGCATACGAGGACAAATATCCTAAAAAGCTTGTTAAAAAGGAAATTGATGTTGACTTTGAATGGCTTGATAAGCGTCTTGGTATGCGTATTCCACAGGAAATCGTATCAAGAAAGCTTGGCATTATGGGCTATGAGGTTACATTTACCGAAAAGGGTATGCACATTGTAGTTCCAACCTGGCGTTCAACAGGGGATGTGTCGATAAAAGCCGATATTATGGAAGAGGTAGCAAGAATGTACGGCTACGAAAACTTCCAGCCGACTCCTATTACAACAACCTTTGAAATGGCTATTAATCAGCTTGATATGGACCTTGTAAGAAGAGTTAAGGAATATCTTGCATTCCGTTGCAATATG
>JAGAJV010000157.1 GCA_017625915.1 Clostridia bacterium | reverse complement strand
TTTACGAAGCCCCTGAATACGCTTGCCAACATCTCTCTCAATCATAAAATACCTCATACTCTTTATATAATTAGTATAAGTGTATTACGATTAGTTTTACACAACGCATTACAATTATATTAATCGTATTACAATTATTTTTGTTGACATTATAAATTTTTTGTGCTAAAATAAAATAGCTTAACACTATACCATTTTCTTTCTTGGTATAAATATGTGAAAAGCAAAGCACCGAGTTGCCCGACTCGGTGCTTTTTGTTGACTTTTTTATTTATATATGGTAAAATTTTATTATGAAGTCTTTGAAGGTGTTATTATGAGTTTATTTAAAAAATTTACGAAAGCAAGAATTATTGGCTTTATATTTTCAATTATTCTGCCAATTGCAGTTATAGTATTTGGAAGTATTCTGCTTGCCAAGGGCTTTCTTTTAACGATTTGCTTTGGCTTAGCATTCTATGCAATACCATTGGCTATGATTGTGTTATTTTTCGCTTTGATTTTTACAAAGCTAAAAAATGTTTTGAAAATCATTTTCGGTTCTGTATTAACATTCATATTGATAGTGTCATTTTTTGTATTGTTTTTATATGGATATTTTGAGGTTTTAGATACATACGAAGGAACCGAGGTTGCAGAAAATTATAAGGAGTCAGGCTATTTTCCTATGCCAAGCCTTAACGAAATAGGTGAGCCGACAAAAACCGAATACTACTGCTTTTTCTCACGATATATAGTTTTCTTTGGCTCTGATACTGACACATTAATTTGCACCTACAACGATGTAGATTATAATGAGCAAAAAAAGCTACTTGACGAAAAATATGCTTATATGGAGGATAAATCCATAAGCATAGACGGATATGATTTTAGGTTTATAGAAGAGAGCGAAGGCGATGGCTACTACATAAGCTTTCCTAAATATTTAATGCTAGTTGCTACAAACGATGCCTCAAATGAAGTTGTGTATATATCCTTCCAAGACGACGATATAGACTATATAACCTCGCTAAAGGAATTTGTTTTAGTAGATTGTGGCTTTAGAAGAATAAGATAAAGCAAAAACACGCTATTTGATTAGCGTGTTTTTATTGCATCTAAAAAGACCTCGTTAAGAAAGTCCATAACTCCGTTTGCTGCGCGTATAGTTGCAAACATTAAATAGTCAAAATCTATTTCCGAAAAATCAATATCATATCCGTAATATCGTATTAACTGTGCAAAAAATATTCTCTGCGTTCTGCCGTTTCCCTCTCGAAATGGATGAAGCATATTCATATCGTGATATAGCTCTGCTATTCTTTTCGCAAATTCGCCATGGCTTATATTGTCTAAATAACCATTACTTATTTTTGATAAACATAGTTTCCCTATTTTTTCGATTTTTTCGTGACTTACAAAGCTTGTTCCCTTCTTTGAAATGTTTACCGTTCTTATCTGTCCTGCCCAATCAAATAAATCCAAAAATAAAAAGTGGTGTATTGCTTTATAATGGTCAAAATCAAAGCTACCCTTTATAGGTTCTTTTTCAAGTAAGCTAGCTTTAGCAAAGGTAATATCTGCTTCTATTTCATTTAATATTTTTTCATCCCTTATATCAAGCTTATTAATAAGACAGGTTGTTCCCTCATAACAATTGTCAGTTGAAGAATTTAGCGTATAGCTCATAATCTCACCAGCTTGGATTTTATATTGCTCAAATACTCGTCAAAGGATATCTCTTTATTTAAAAGTCGTCTGCATAGCTCCTTGCTTTCCTCGCTTACATAAAAACCTTCCATATTTATTGATGCTTCTGCATTATTCATTGATTTTAAAATTTTCTCAGCTTCACTCATAAAATCACTCCGTAAACATTTCTTTTATTTAGTTTACCACAAAACACATATTTTTGCAACAAAAAAACACGCTATTAATTAGCGTGTTTTCTAGTTGTATCTGCCTGACCGCTATCTGCTGACGGCTGGCGGCTTAGTTTGAAGTTCAAATGTGTTTATTTTTTACCGCTTCAAGCATAATCTCCGCGCTCTTAACATTTGTTGCTAGCGGAATTGACTGTACGTCGCATAAGCGAAGCAGAGCTGAAACGTCAGGCTCGTGTGGCTGCGAGGTTAGGGGGTCACGAAGGAAAACTATTAAATCAAGCTTGCCCTCTGCTACCATTGAGCCGATTTGTTGGTCACCGCCAAGCGGTCCGCTCTTCATTCTTTTAA
>JAGAJV010000156.1 GCA_017625915.1 Clostridia bacterium | reverse complement strand
CTTGTCAGCATACAATGATTGGGAAGAAATTGAAGAAGAGCTTGCGAATCAAGGATTTATCTTTAATGGTATTGACGAAGAGCTATTTATCCAAGATGTTGAAGGCATACCAAGCGATTGTGCAAATTGGGACTATATGCACCCACAAAGACTTTTTGAAACACTTTATAACTCTGGCATTTCAAATGACTCATATAAATATGACGTATTTGAAGCTTATCTTGAGGTTAGAAGCTTTAGCGATTGGGAAGAACTCGTAAGCAATTATGGGTACAGATGGGATGATGATATAATACTCTATCCCAAAATGGACTTTGAGGATTTGGCATACCATATGATACACGAGGTTTGCTGCTATGAAATACCCAGCTATATTGAAAACTATATCGACTATGAAGCATATGGCAGAGATTTAAGATTTGACGGCTTTGAAGAATACTCGGACGGAATAATTGAAATAAGGAGATAGCGGTATGACATATAAGCTACTTAGAAAAACTAAAATTGATGCTAAGTATAGGTTAATGAACTATTGCTACTCAAAGGAATATGCAATAAAGCTAATTAGCCTGTACAAAAGGAGAAAGTTAATTATAGTAGGCGAGAAAAAGCAATTAAATAAAACAGCCAAATGGCAAACAATACCCATAACAAGATATGAAGCTGTAATGGCTCAAAAGGATGTACCTTTCTGACAATGCTCAGAGAGGCTTTTTTAATTTATACGGGAAATAAAGGAGAATTGAAATGATAATATTAGAAACAAAAACAAAAGAACAAGAGCTACTAAAAGCATATCTTGAAGGAAATGCAAGTGAAACACTAATTGATAAGATAAATAACGGTGTCAAAATAGTTAAGGATGGCAAAACCTTAATAAGCAAAAAGACTCTTGAAACATTTATGAGCTATGCAACAGAGCAAGCAAAAAAGCAAGCTGAACAGGGAGCAAAATGTGCTATGGTTGAGGATGCTATTGTATTTGGATGGTTAATTCACTACTTCCAAGAGGATAGCATAGAAGGAATACTCTACAACGAGGATGGCACTGAATACAAACCAACTGTTAAAAAGAAAGAGGTAAAGCCAAAAGCAGAACCTAAGCCAAAATCAAATGTAGGTGAGGTAATCTCTATGTTTGAGGGTATGGAGGATGTGCTTACTCCTAAAAACCCATTAGAAAACCTAAAATCAAACATCATTACTTTTCCAAGTGGTGATTATTTACATATAGGCTATGACAATGGAATTATCTATGCAGGAGCAATGACTAATACAGAAATATTAAGACAATACGAATTTGAGTATGAGCACGATTTAAGCGTAGATAAAAACATACAGGACATCTATGAGTATATACTCGAAAAAGAGCCAAAATACGCCTCTAAACCGCCCGTAATGAATATTGATAAGGAAACAGGAGAGGTGCTTGAGCAATACGAATTTGATATTGAAATAGCAGCTAAGCTATACGAAATATTCGGTGATGATTTGGAGGGATGCTAAATGTTAATTGAGAAAATAAAGCCAATTCCTAAGTATATAGAAAAAGAAATAAAGAAGCTTGATAGTAGAATAAACCCAAAACCTTTAGGCAATACAAGACACTATGCTTATTTAACTAAAAATGACGGTGAGCTTGTAAAGATAACAGTAGCAGTTAGACACTATCACACAAAATGGATGTGTAAGCAGGTTGCAGTACACGGTATACATAGTGAAAAATGCTTTGTAAAGGATATGGCATATTTCTATATAGGTGGATATGTAACCGGTTGGTACGATAAAGGCATAACCAAATACCCAAAATGGTACGAGGACACGGAATGGGGATGGGCAGAAGATAAATACTTTAACCCTTATGCTCCAATAGTGAATAAATCCTTTGTTGACAAATTCAGTGAGTATAAATATAGCGCTTATGAGCTATATCAAGGAACAGACATAATTGAGTATTTAAGAATTTATGAAAGCAATCCACAAACAGAATATTTACTAAAGTTAGGACTTAGCAGTTTAGTTAAAAGTAAGCAAATCCTTGACAGAGTGGCTGAAAATAAGAAATTCAGACGCTTTTTAGGTAGAAATGCAGAGGACATTAGAGTTAACCATTATTACATAACAACAATATTGCAAGCATTTAAGAAAAACAGACCGTTAAAGGAAATTCAAGCATATGAGGAAGCTAAGAAAGAACTTAACGATAATTCGTATAGACCTATTAAAGAGCTATTCGATAATTGCCTTAATAAATACTTTGATTATGTTAGTAAACAAGGTATTAGCAATAGGTTGTATCTTGACTATTTAAAGGCTTGTAATTATCTAAATATTGATATGAGCATAGACAAAAATAGATTTCCTCATGATTTTAAGAAGTGGCACGATATACGCATAGATGAATACCATACAAGAAAAGCCCAAGAGGACGAGAAAGCAAGACAGGAGCTTTACAACAAATTTAAGTTAATAGCAGAAAAATATACGCCTTTACAACAAAACGGTAAGGGCGTATTTTTATGTATTATTGCTAAGAGTCCACAAGACTTAATAAATGAAGGCGAAGCCTTGCACCATTGTGTAGGCAGAATGAATTACGACCAAAAGGTTATACGAGAGGAAACGCTAATATTTTTTATAAGAAGCAAGGAAAACCCAGACACTCCCCTCGTTACAATTGAGTATTCATTACAGAAACGCAAAATATTACAATGCTATGCCGAGCATAACCAAAAGCCAAGCGAGGACATAGAAAACTATGTTTACAAAAAGTGGCTTCCATACGCAAACAGGCAACTTAAAAAGATAGCATAAAGGAGAAAAACAATGAAGAATTATTTTAGAATAACTGCATATCATAAGAAGCTCAACATCTCCATGATAATGGACTCATATGGCAAATTTAATGAGCTATGGGAATTTAGTGCATACCTCGTTGAAAAAGGCTTTTCAATACTCGAAGTCCATAGAGCCAATAAATTCACAGACGGCAACTTCCCCAAGGCAAGCCAAGATAACGACCACGTAATCTTACGAGCTGCTCAATACGAAATGCCGAATATAGAAATAAGAAATAGCAAGACAATAACCATAGCAAATAGATATTATTCTATAAACAACTAAAAAAATTTCAAAGCCGCCTGAAAAGACGGCTTTTAGTTTTGCTTTTTCTTATCATAATTGTGTACAAATAGTCTTTAGTGATTAGAAGTTATGAAGAAAGCAAAATTCCCCATAAAGGGGGATATTCATCATATGTGTTCTAAAGTTTTCTTTGCCATTTCGGAAATTTTAACCATATCGTAACCGAAAAGTGTTGTTTGAAGTGTGTCATTAAATGGCTCGATCCATTTTTTATCAATACCATCAATACCGTTTGTAATACCTAAAATTGATCCGACGGTTGCACCGTTGCAGTCAGTATCAAAGCCAGCCTGTACTGCCATACAAATTGACTTAGAGTAGTCGCCCTCACCATAAAGAAGGCATGTTGCAACAATCATGGCGTTGGAAATTGTGTGGCACCAATCAAATGTGTTGTGATCATTCCATTCCTCGTAAATTTTATTAAAGCATTCCTCACTGCTCATACCCGACTTGTACCAATCCAAGACGGCGCTTACTCTTTCATAAAGACGGGATGTGTATGGAATTTGTGCAAGACCGCTTCTAATGATGTCCTCCATACTATTAGTTGAAAAGGCACAGGCGATCATAGCAGATGCCCACATTTCGCCGTAAATACCGTTTTTGATGTGTGAAATTGAAGCATCGTTAAATGCCATTTTTGCAGCCATCTCTGGATTTTGTGGGTTAATGTATCCAAAATAGTCACCACGGATTTGTGCGCCAATCCACTCTCTATATACATTTTTATATGTAGCAGAATTAGGAGGTGAAAAACGATTTGTAAAGTTGATAAATGCGCGTCTTTCAGCAGTGCAATAGGCTTCCTTAGGTTGTAAATCCTGCCAAGCTTTTGCCATATTAGCCGGAGTAAATTCTCTACCGAAACGCTTAATTACCTCATATGCTAAAACCATATAGTTAGTGTCGTCATCATATGGTGCAAACCCATTAATTTTATCAATAAATGGTCTATTTAAGATCCATCCAACATGCTTCATATCTTCTTTTATATCGGTTGTTTTTATGTATCTGTTAAGTGGGAAATTGTCCGAGAATTTTAGAATTTTCCAAATATCCTCTTTCCAAAGACATTCAATTGGTTTACCAAGCATACAAGCGCAAATTCTGCCAAACCACGCACCCTGAATTTTCTTTTCGAGGACTTTTCGGGATAGACGAATCTTTTTTATCTGGTATTTTTTTCTTAATTTTATGATTTCCTCAAGGCTTGATGGTTCGTTATACTTAAAATCCTCTCTTGTCTTTGATTCACAAACTATATTGAAAAGTGTGTCGCAAATTGCTTCCTTGTGCTCAGTCCTCTTCATTTTTGAAACTGCCTCAAAAACATCCTTCAAGTTTTCTACATCAAGACCCTCGTCCATTGACTGTCTGTACTCATACATAATATCATCTGAATAAAATTCCCACCATGCCGGGCTTTCATAATCAACAGTTGGTTTCATATTTTTCTCCCTTCGGCGACATTCTGTCGCAGCTATATTTTTTATGAACTATGGGTGCTTTACAAAATGTCAAAATTTGATAATATAATTAAGAACGCCATGGTATTCATATCGCAATTTGGCATTGCATGCTCCTATAATTCACACCAATTTTAGCACAAAGAAATCAATTAGTCAACAACAAAAATGCCACGTTATTCTAATTGTATATCTCCCATATTGCTTGGAAATTTAACAAAATTATTCAAAATAAGAGGTTGCTTTGGTCGCTATTACTACGATGATTATTATATTATTTGTATCTTTATTTTGAATGCACACATTCGCCAAAAAGCGATGCTATGGTTACAAGGCACACCAGATAAGTGACTAAATTTTTGTGCCAAAAAATACAAAAATGATAAAATGTCAATTTGAAAGGGTTTTTTAATATGATATACTTTCCTTGACAAATACTATTTTAAAGGAGTTTTTATGAAAAAAAGACTATTTTTAACACTACTTTTGACGATAGCGTTGTTTTGCATAATTGCTATGACTGTAAGTGCAGAATCACCAAAGGAAGTGCCCGCCTATGACAGAACCTACAATGTTGATGGCGTAGAGTATCCAATTTGGGAACAAGATAGCGAAGGTAACTATCATCCGCTAATTTGGTATCTCAACAGCGAAAACAAAATGTGCAAGGTTTGGGCGGATAACCAAGATACCAGTAAAGCACCATATGTTACATATGCTTGTTACATATCCAGTGATAGCGATGCTGAGATAGGCACAATCAGAATCTATGACGAAAACGGCACAGAATATTTGACAAGAGAAAAAGCAGTAATTGCAAACCTCAATGGTGTTGAAATAACTTATAACGGACGAACATCATTTATTCAGCGCATTAATCAAAATGCATTTAACCGAAGTTCTTTAATTAGAGCTGCGTTTTTACCAAAGTCAATTAACTTAATGGGACCTGCTAATGGCGACCAATATAAATTTTCTGCGTTTAGAGAGTGTGCAAATCTTGAATATGTTGAATTTCCTGCAAATTCTGCAATAACAACTATTGGAAATGCAGCTTTTTATAAGTGCTCATCACTAAAGGCTATTTCATTGCCAAATAATGTTACTGTAATTGAACCGGTTGCATTCCAACATTGCACATCACTCCAAGCTGTATATCTACCTGACGGCTTTCAAAAAATGATGTGTAACAATGCTACAAGTGGCTCATTTAATAATTGTACAAGTATGTATTTTGTAGATGAACCATTTGTTCTAAATTCTACACTGTCTAATATACCCGAAAAGGAAAGTGTGTACTATTTTCCAAGCACCTTGACAGGTTTGGGCGAAGGAATAAGAGGCTGTTCCAATATGAATGAAACATTGGTGGTTGGCACTAATTATACTTCCCACTCAACATCAATGTACGAAGGAACAGGCGTTAAAACGGTAGTTTACCTTGGTAATATGACTTATTTTTGGATGACAAATACACAAAGCACAAAATTAAATATAGTATTTGCAGGTTCCACATCAACACCTCAAGTTGAGGTAACAGGCGATCAATCTGCAGGCACAACAATTTATCTTTGCAAGTTAAATAAATATTACAACTTAAATGAGAAGGTGTGGATTGATGGCACTACTCATTTTGAAGAGATATCAAAAGCTGTTATAACTCCAAGCACAAGTTGTACAGAACCTTCTATAAAGACAGCCTTCTGTTTCTGTGGTTACGAAATATCAAATGAACCAATTGAAGGAACCATCTCATCTCATGATTATGATTATTTAAATAATGACAAGGCAATTCTTGTTGGAATAGTATACTCCAACTATT
>JAGAJV010000022.1 GCA_017625915.1 Clostridia bacterium | reverse complement strand
TTGCTGAAATATCAAGCTATAAATTTGCTTCATTTGAATTAAAGATAACAGGCTTTGAAACAAATGAGCATAAAGCATTAAAGCTTGCTATGGGTGCTTATGTAGCAACAATCGATGGCGAAACAACAGAATATTCATATATGCAGGGTGGCGAATCTAACGAAAATGAAAAATATTGCTTCGTTTCATATAACGATATTATAGGAAAACAACCAGCGAATGCAGAGGCAATACAATGAAATATGTAACACCGAAATATGAAATGTCTGTTGTAGAAGCAGAAGATATTTTAACTGCTTCATCGGGTCAAGCTGCTAATTATGAGATTGAGCAAAAAGATGACGGAAGCGGAAATATCTTAATAGATATGGGCAAGCTATATTTTAGTTAAATAACAGAAAAGCTGTATGGAGTAAAATCTATATGGCTTTTTTCTTTGTGAAAAAGCTTCAAAAAAGACCCTTTGTCAGCGTCGCTTCTCTTGATAATAGCGTTCTCATTATTCCCTGTTCCGTTATTTGGGATATTTACTTCTGAAGCATCAGTTTTAGCAATTGTTTACCCATATTTGCCTATACTTATATTTTCTTTTATAAACGCTGGAATTAGACCTATAACTCGTGCGCTAATTGACGGTAGCGGAAACAGAAAAATAAACCTGATAACTGCACTGCTTGACGCAATAGTGGCAAGAATTGGCTTTGCATTGATTTTCGGTGTTTGGCTTAATTGGGGATATTTGGGCTTTTGGTTTGGAGCAACCCTCGCTGAGCTTGTTCCTATAATTATAGGTGTAATATTTTATTTTATTGGAGCTTGGAAAAGGGCAACCCAATAAGAAAATTCAAATTTCAGGAATTTGTACAAATAAAACACGAAAAAATACATTCAAAAAATTAACATATTTTGTTAAAATTGATTTGGGGAGCTATCGATCCCCTTTGATAATATGTAAAAATTTGTAAGGAGAAAGAAAATGAAAAAGAAAGTATTTATTTCATTATTAATCGTTACTGTGTTTGTTTTCTTGTTTGCGCTTAGTGTAAATGCAGAGGTTACCGTATATGATGACGCACCTGCAAAGACAAATATAACAGTTTCAACTGATGACCTTGTAGTGTTTGACGATGGCTTTTGTTGTCCGTCAGCATACATCTTTCAAGATGTAACGGAAACAAAAAACGGATGGAAGGGTGGAGCGACACTCGATGACATAATGGACTTTTCCTTCCTTAGAACAAAAGGAAAATCATACGGATACTCTAACATTGTAAGTATTGATTTACCTCAAGGTATGAACTATGTAGGTGGCTACGGTATACAAGGCTCATCTAACATAAAGAAAATATCCTTCCCTGATACAATAACAGGCTTTGGTATGGCTGTTTTAGCGGATTGTACCTCTCTTGAGGAATGTGTATTTGAGCACGATGAAAACGACAATCTTACTACACTTTGTCCTGAATTCTTTGACAATTGCCCAAATTTAAAGGCAATAAGCTTACCTGATTGCATTATTTGGTAAAGACGGAACACAAGCTGAGGGCTCAATTGTTGCTGAAATATCAAGCTATAAATTTGCTTCATTTGAATTAAAGATAACAGGCTTTGAAACAAATGAGCATAAAGCATTAAAGCTTGCTATGGGTGCTTATGTAGCAACAATCGATGGCGAAACAACAGAATATTCATATA
>JAGAJV010000155.1 GCA_017625915.1 Clostridia bacterium | reverse complement strand
TCAGCAGGACAGAATACAGAAAAAGCAAGTCGCAACACTTGCCTCCCTTAATGGTTAAGACGGAGGGTATAGGAAACAAAGTACACAGAAAAAATCCACAGCGTAAGCTGTGGATTTTTTAGTTATTGTGTTTTGTAATTGACTTATCATTTTTTTGCTTTTTCTTTTTGCAAAGAGATGTTTAATTTTACTAACGATTTTGCTATACGAGTGGCTTATCATTTCTTTTTGCTTACTTTTTCTTTTTGCAAAGAAAAAGAAGAGGGAAGTTGGGAAAGGAGAATTGCAACAAGCATAAGAACACAGCCGATTGCGATTTTTGCTGACGGCAGCCTTTTATCAACTATACATTCAAAGATTGTGGCAAAAAGTCCCTCGGTGGCAAAAAGCAGAGAAGCCACGGCGGGCGGGGTATGCTTTTGACCGATAATTTGTAATGTATAAGCAGCACCGGCTGAAAATACACCGCAATATAAAATAGGAACAATGTTTGTTGTAATGCCCTCCAGGGTGGTGTTGCCGAAGCACAAGCTTAAAATTAAGCAAATTATGCTTGCCGCAAAGAATTGTGTGCAGGAAAACCTGATTGCACTGATTTTGTCGCCAACTCTATCAATAAAAATAATTTGTGAGGCATAGCCAAATGCGCAGAGTATAACTAAAATATCACCTGTTTTTATTGTAAAGCCATTTGTTACAGATAGAAAATAAAGACCCGCAACTGAAATTGGAATTGCCACCCAAACAAAGATTGAAGCCTTTTGCTTAAATATAACAAATGTAGCAACAGGTACAATAATCAGATAAAGACCTGTTATAAAGCCTGCCTTACCGCTTTCGCCTGTTAATTGTATGCCAAATTGCTGTAGTGCCGAGGATACTGCCAAAATAGCACCTGAAGCAGCACCTAAAAATACAGTATGCTTTAGTTTGATTTTCTTTTGCTCCTTTGGTATATCACTTTCCTTTTCAAAAACAAGGAACACAGGAATAACAATTATGCCTGCAATAAAAAACCGTAAGCCGTTAAACATAAAGCCATCAAGAATATCGGCGCTTGCTCCTGCCATATCCTGAAAAGGAAAGCCCGAGCCCCAAATTATGGCGGTTAAAAGGCAAATTAGGGGATAAATAATTTTAGTTTTATTTTTCATTTTGACCTTCTTAATAATGAAATGACTTTGTCATAAATGAACGCAAGCGTTCTTGAAATGCAACAAGTTGTATGAAATACACCCTAAGGGATGCATTACATAAGACTGCTTTCGTAGTCTGTTAATATCTTGTCAAGCTCACTGTATGTAGTAGCTTTGTTTATTGCAACCTTGACCTCAGTACAGCCTCTAATACCCTTGATGTACCAAGCAAGGTGCTTTCTTGATTCGCATATTCCAATATGCTCCCCCTTATCCTCAATCATAAAAAGAGCATGCTCTCTTGCGATAGCTAATCTTTCAAAAATCGTTGGGGGAGTGTAGTCTTTTCCGTTTAACAGACACTTAATTTCCTCAAAAATAAAGGGGTTACCAAGCGCCCCTCTGCCAATCATAATTGAGTCAACTCCCGTTTCCTCATACATACGGATTGCGTCCTTTGCAGTGTATATATCACCGTTACCGATAACAGGAATACTAACTGCATTTTTAACGGATTTTATAATTTGCCAATCTGCTGATGGCTCATACATTTGCTCTCTTGTGCGTCCGTGAATTGTAATTGCACTTGCACCATTAGCCTCGGCAATTTTTGCAATTTCAACGGCGTTAATGGAGCTTTTGTCCCAGCCTGCACGAATTTTTACTGTAACAGGCACGCTTGATGCTTCCACGCATTTTTTAATAATTTCTCCACACAGGGTTGGATTTTTTAATAGAGCACTGCCCTCACCGTTAGAAACTATCTTTTTAACGGGACAACCCATATTAATATCAATTATATCGGGGGCTGTGTCGTTTTTTGCATGCTCATATATGCCACGGGATACAAGATAGGCACATTCTGCCATAATATCCGGCTCGTGACCGAAAATCTGAATACCGATAGGGGTATCGTCCTTATGTATATGGGCAAGAGTGGCTGTTTTTTCGTCCTTAAAGTGAACAGCCTTAGCACTTATCATTTCGCTGACACAGTAGTCAGCGCCAAACCGTCTTGCAATTTTTCTGCAAGCATAGTCAGTTATTCCCGCCATTGGAGCGAGAAAAGTTTGGTTTTTAAAGGTCACAGCTGTTCTCCTTTCTTGTTCGCGCTTGCGTGAACATATCGAATTTTGCTACGCAAAATGTGACAAAGCCTTGTGTAAGCTGTTAGTTTTGTCGCCTAACCGACTTATATTCGTCGTAGTATTTGTAATAAGGACAGCCCTTAGTGTTTTTAGTTAAAAATTTCAGATACTCGTCCTCGTCGAGATTGATTTTGCAAATATATTGCTCATATTCCTCGTCGTAGTCGTAGTATTCACAGCTTTCGCAATTCATAAGCTTCTCCTTTTAGTCGAAACAGCGGTCAGCCGCCGGCAGTTAGCAGTTAGCAAAGTTAGATTTGTATTTTTGTGAAAAACAGTGATTAGCAGCTTGTAATTGGCAAGAATAGTCTTTTTGGCTAAATTACTTCGCTACGCTCCGTAGCTAAATTAACACTCACATTCGCTCGCGTTAGCTAAATTTCACTTTGTGAAGCTAAATTAAATTTGCTTCTTTTAGCTGACCGAAGGTCAATTTAGCTCCGTAAGGAATTTAGCTGACTGAAGGTCAATTTAGCTTGCGTTTACGCAAATTTAGCTACATACACCATCAACCGATGGTGTATGTTGTTCCCTCACGGGTGTCCTTAATTGTAACGCCCATATCTGCTAGCTGAGCACGGATTTCGTCAGCACGGGCAAAGTTCTTATCCTTTTTAGCCTGCTTTCTTTCCTCAATTAATGCTTC
>JAGAJV010000154.1 GCA_017625915.1 Clostridia bacterium | reverse complement strand
GTTGCTCATTTTACCATACCGCCTTTTTTATTGATACATTAATTATACCATAAAGCATATCGGTTTTCAATATGAAATGAAAGTAACAAAAAGCTCAAAGTCTCGCGACCTTACACATCAGTCGCATAGTCGTCTAACGTCGCCTCGACGCTTCGCTTATATCATACTTTTAATTAAAGATCAATACTTTTCGACCAAAGGGAGAAAAGCTACCTTTTCTTTTCTCTCTTCTCTCTTATCTCTTCTCTGGAAAAGTCGCGCGGGAGATTTAGAGAAAAGTGAAGAGTGAAAAGAGAATAGTGAAAAGTACAAAAAGAAAAAGCCGCTTGCGCGACTTTTCTTTTTGGGTGCGGAGGCGGGATTTGAACCTCGCGACCTCCGGGTTATGAGCCCGACGAGCTACCAAGCTGCTCTACTCCGCGATATATAGATTCCCTAAAGGGGAATCGTGGTGCCGATGACCGGACTTGAACCGGTACGGGAATTTCTTCCCAACGGATTTTAAGTCCGTGGCGTCTGCCGATTCCGCCACATCGGCATGTGGTTATTTTGCCTAATGATTATAACACACAAAATCTTATATGTCAAGTCTTTTTTTGAAAAAATTTCTTTTCTGTAATATTATATGTAAAAAATTCTTTTTATATTCTGCTTTTTGAAATATTTATTAAAAGCTATGCTATCATAGTATTTGGCTTGACTTGAAATAATAAAGTAAAAATGATAAAATTAAATTAGACTTTTACAATTTATTAACAATTTGAAAACCTTTTGAAAATATAGCTAAGCTATAATTGGGTAGTATAATAGGAAAGGAGCGTGCTTTTATGGTAAAAATATTAGTGGTTGAGGACGATAAGGATTTAAATCGCTATGCTGTAATATCCTTAAGAAATAACGGCTATGAGGCAGTGTCCGCTTACGACGGAATAGAGGCTCTTGAAAAAACAGAGGAAAATAAATTTGATTTAATTTTAACAGATATAATGATGCCAAGAATGGACGGCTTTGATTTGGCTGAAAGCATTCGCTTAACGGATAAAACAACGCCAATTATCTTTATGACCGCCAAGGACGACAAATCCTCAAAAATGCTTGGCTACTCGGTAGGCATTGACGATTATGTTACAAAGCCCTTTGATATGGATGTTTTAATAATGAAAATAAATGCCATACTAAGAAGAGCAAAAATCAAAAACGATAAGGAGCTTGAAATTGGCAACCTTAAAATGAACACCGAGGAGCGCTCAGCAACCGTAAACGGTGAGGAAATCTCCCTAACTGTAAGAGAATTTGACTTGCTTTTTAAGCTTTTATCCTATCCCAAAAAGACATTTACCCGTTCAGCCTTAATGGAGGAGTTTTGGGACTATGATTCCTCAGCCACCTCACGCACAGTTGATGTTTATATGGCAAAGCTAAGAGAAAAAACCTCAGAGTGTGACGGCTTTGAAATTGTAACCGTTCACGGTCTTGGCTATAAGGTGGTGCTAAAATGAGAAATAAGCCAAGAAAAAGTAGCTTTTCAATAGTTGGCGCTATCAGCTTTTTTGTGTTAATTGCTTTTACTATGCAGGTTGCAATTTTAGTCTATGATTACATTATAAAAAGAACGGTCAACAAAAATTTAATAGCCATTCTTATTCTAATAATGATAATTATACTATCCATTGTTGTAACAGTGATAGATGTAATAAGACGAAAAATAATGGTGGAGCGACCTGTTAAACGAATTATCAACGCAACGGAGAAAATAGCGTCAGGTGATTTTAAAGCAAGGCTTGAAATTACACATACCTACGATAAGTATAATGAATACGACATTATAATGGAAAACCTAAACACAATGGCATCTGAGCTATCAAAAAGTGAGATACTAAAAACCGACTTTATATCAAATGTGTCCCACGAAATAAAGACACCCCTTTCCGTTATTGAAAGCTATGCTAAGCTTTTACAGGACGATAGCTTAGATAGCGAGGAAAGAAAAAAGTATTCAAAAATACTATTGCAAGCCTCACGACGCCTAAGTGACCTGATAACTAATATTTTAAAGCTAAACAAGCTTGAAAACCAAGCCATAGCCACGGAGTATAAAAAAATCAATTTAACCGACACTGTGGCTGAAATTGTGGTGGGATACGAGGAAATAATTGAAAATAAGGGAATAGAGCTTGAATGTGATTTTGACGATATTACACTAATTACAAGCAGTGGATATGTAGAAATAATACTTAATAATTTATTATCTAACGCAATTAAGTTTACTGACAAAAACGGAAAAATCAAGGTATCCCTAAAATCCGCATCAGACGGAGCAATAATTAAAATAAGCGATACAGGCTGTGGTATTGACTACGAAACAGGCAAGAGGATTTTTGAAAAATTCTATCAAGGCGATACCTCACACGCCGGGGAGGGTAACGGACTTGGTCTTGCCCTTGTTAAAAGAGTAATAGATATAATGGGCGGAGAAATATCGGTTAAAAGTGAGCTGAATCACGGAAGCGAGTTTACGGTGGTGTTAAAGAATGCTAAAGAGGATAATTAACGACACAGGGTATAGGAAAAATTTAATTGAGCTTTTTTCACTGATATTTAGCGGTGTATTCGGCATATTTAACGGAATACTTTCGGTTATGTCAGGCTCAATATGGTTTTTAATGCTTTCAATTTATTATATCGCGCTATCTTTTGGAAGGCTTGGTATTTATTATTACAAAAGGAAAGCAGAGAACAAAAGCGCACTTGCTTCAATTAAGCTATATCGCAACAGCGGTTTATTTTTGCTCATTATGAATTTTGCCATAGGAGTGGCGGTTTTACAAATCGTTTTTATCGAAAAAGGCTTTAATTATCCCGGCTTATTTATATACGCAGTTGCCACCTACGCATTTACAAAAATTACATTTGCCATAATTAATATATCAAAAACAAGAGGCACAGAAAATTATACAGAAATGGCGCTAAGGTCAATTAACTTAATTGACTCATCAGTTTCAATCTTGGCCTTGCAAACTGCATTGATTAGCGAATTTTCAGAGGGTAGCGCTGATATTACCGTAATGAACGGAATTACAGGCACAGTTGTATTTTTATTTACGCTGGCATTTGGAATTTTTATGATAATAAAATCACATAAGGAAATTAAGAGAATTAAGAGGACGGATTTAAATGGGAAACAAGGAATTTAATTACACATATAAAGCGCCAACCGAAGAAGAAAGACGAGAAATCGAGTCTATAAAAAGACAATACGAGGAGCCAAAAACTGAGGAGGGCAAGCTGGAAAGATTAAGAAAGCTAAATAATTATGTAAACGGACAAGCAACAGCGCTGGCATTAGTGTCAGGCATTTTAGGGCTTTTAATTTTCGGCTTAGGTCTTACAATGGTTTTAGAATGGAGCTTACTTATTTGGGGAATTGTAGTAATGGTAGTAGGCATACCGCCTATGGTGGTTGCATATCCGCTATATAATAAAATACTTAAAAGAAATAAGGAAAGGTACGGAAAGGAAATTTTAAGGCTTTCCGAGGAGCTATTAAGCGAGGGCATCAATTGATGTCCTTTTCTTTTACAAAGCTTTAACAAAACAATTTAAAAACACTTACAAAATATTGATTTTTCAAAAACAAATGCGATGTATAATAACATCGTAAACAAAAACAAATGAAATTTTGGAGGAATTAATTATGACAAACAATGAAATCAAATCAGTAGAAAAAATCAAGGGTCAGTACACCGAGCACGAGGTGACAAATGTAGAAAAGCTAAAGGAGCTTGATAAGAAAGTAAAAAGAGGTCCAAGGGTATTTTCCTACATCTTCGGCTCACTTTCATCACTTGTGCTTGGTACAGGAATGTGCCTTGCAATGGGAGTTATCGGCTCAGGCACACCGCTTATGATAGCAGGAATTGCTATTGGAGCTGTCGGCATCGGACTTGTGTCAGTAACCTATCCAATCTATAAGAAAATGATTAACGCATCAAAAAAGAAGCACGCAAATGAAATTATCTCATTATGTGACGAAATTTTAAATAATAAATAATTAAAGGTAGAATAAAAAATGGGAATTATTAAATTTTAAAGCATAACAGGGAAAATTCTCCCTGTTTATTGCTTTTTTGTTGATTTTTAGTTTATAATAATATATAGAATATAAGTTAAGGGGGGACATAGGTGAAAAGAGCATACGAATATAAGGTGTACAAAAGGACAATAAGAAGAGAAATTAATTATATTCCGTTCAGATATATTTTAGCTATCCTTATAACCTTATTTGAAATTTTGGCAATCATAGGAATAGTGGCGATTTTATGCTACATAGTGCCATATTTTTATCTTTTAGCCTATGCTACACAGATTGCCTGCGTTATTAAAATTATAGCATCAGACGATAACCCCGATTATAAGGTACCGTGGCTGCTTTTTGTGCTTATTTTGCCAATAGCAGGCTTTATGCTTTATATGATGATGTATTCAAGAACGCTAAAGAAAAAGTTTATTAAAAGGCTTAACGATTTAGATGACAGAATGTATCATAAGGACGACAGAGCGCTGTTTGAAAGGCTAAACGAGGAAAATCCCGTTGCCCACGCGCAAGCAAAAATGCTATGTAAAATTTCCTATAGCCACCTTTTTGAAAATACAAGTCAAAAATACTATCCCTTAGGCGAGGAAATGTATCGAGATATGCTAGCAGACCTAAAAAATGCCCGTAAATTTATTTTTATGGAGTATTTTATAATCGAGGAGGGCAAATTCTGGAGCTCTATACTTGAAATACTCAAGGAAAAAGCCTCTGAGGGCGTGGAGGTAAGGATAGTTTACGACGATATAGGCTGTATGAAAACACTACCCGGTAATTACTTTAAAATGCTACGCAAAATGGGAATTGAGGCAACGCCGTTTTCCTTTTTAAGAGGTGGGGCTGATAGCAAATTTAACAATAGAAGCCATAGGAAAATTACTGTAATAGACGGTGTGATAGGCTATACAGGCGGAATTAATATAGCCGACGAATATATAAACGAAATTGAGCGCTTTGGACACTGGAAGGACGGGGGAATACGCATACAGGGTGAGGGCGTTTGGGAGCTTACAAGACTATTTCTTACCGATTACGGTATCAATGTTAAAGCATTACCAAAAGCAAAGCACGACTATTTTCCTCAAGTAAGGTCAGAAAGCCAAGAGGGCTATATTATCCCATTTGGTGACGGACCTCGACCGATTTATAAAAGAGAGGTTGCAAAAAACGCTATCCAAAATATGCTTGATAGCGCAACCAAGTACGCGTATATCACAACACCCTATCTCATTATAGATAACGAGCTTTGCCAAAACCTTGAAAATGCAGCCTTGCGTGGCGTAGATGTTAAAATAATTTTACCGCACATACCGGATAAAAAGCTGATTTTTATGATGTCACGAAGCTTTTATCCAAGGCTTATGGACGCAGGTGTTGAAATATATGAATATGAAAAGGGCTTCATTCACGCAAAAAATTATCTAACCGACGACGAATATGCAATAGTAGGCACAATAAACCTGGACTATAGAAGCCTTGTCCACCATTTTGAAAACGGCGTGTGGATGTATAACACCACTACAATAGTGGATATAAAAAACGACTTTGAAGCAACACTTAAAAAATCAATTAAAATAGAAAAGAAAATGCTGAAAATCAACATTTTCAAACGCTTTTTCCGTGCAGTCGTCCGTGTTTTCGCCCCACTTATGTAATAGCCTTCATGTTAAATCCAAAAATATATGTTAGCTGCCTCTCCTTCTAAACAACTAACGCAAAAAGCACCGATTTTACTCGGTGCTTTTTGTTTGTTTTGATATAAAAAGCAGGGGAGGGGTTTCCCCTCCCGAAAAATAAATTGCGTACTACCGTCTACAGTCAGCTCGCCTTATTACTTATTCACTATTACTTATTACTTCAAATTATGCTTCCGTCAGGTCTGAATAGCGGAAGCTCCTCAAGATATATAATATCCTCGCGCTGTGTAGCCTCGCCCTCGGCAAGAATACACATTTTGCCAACGATATTACCGCCGGCGGTTTTTACAAGCTCCTCAATTGCTCTAAGTGATTCGCCTGTAGATATAACATCATCAATGATAAGAATTTTTTTATTCTTCATAAGCTCTGCATCATATCCGTCAAGATATAATGTTTGCTCCTTGGCTGTGGTTATTGAATGAACGCTTGCAGAGATAATATCTCTCATATAAAGCTTAACGCCCTTTCTTGCAAGCATATACTTTTGATTACCGTTAAGGCGAGCCATTTCGTGTACAAGAGGAATACCCTTAGCCTCAGCAGTAATTAAATAATCGTACTCGGGCGCTTTTTCAAGCAAAGCCTTAGCACAGGCAGTTGTTAGCTCCGGGTCGCCAAAAATTACAAACGCACCTATGTATAAATCATCAGTTAACTTACAAAGCGGCAAGGCTCTTTCAAGCCCTGCAATAGTCATTTTATGTTCCATAATACCACCTCAAAAAAATAATCATACAGAGAAATACTCCGTATGATTATTTTAACATATTATTTATAAAATGTCAATTGAGAAGCTTAGATATTATCATAATATACATTATTTATTAATCAAAACAAAAGCATTCAATTAACTTGAGAGCTTTATATTTATTAGCTGGAAGCGACATCATTTCTCATATGCGAAGCATATATCTTTAAATTATTTCTTAGAAATAATTGTCTTACCGCCCATATATGGCTGAAGCGATTTTGGAATATTGATGCTTCCGTCAGCGTTCATATTGTTTTCAAGGAAAGCAATTAACATTCTTGGCGGAGCAACAACGGTATTATTAAGAGTATGAGCAAAATATTTGCCGTTCTTGCCGTTTACTCTGATTCTTAAGCGTCTGGCCTGTGCATCGCCAAGGTTAGAGCAGGAGCCAACCTCAAAGTATTTCTTTTGTCTTGGAGACCAAGCCTCAACGTCAATGCTCTTAACCTTAAGGTCTGCAAGGTCGCCTGAGCAGCATTCAAGTGTTCTTACAGGAATATCAAGAGTTCTGAATAGGTCAACAGTATTCTGCCATAGCTTGTCAAACCAAACAACGCTATCCTCTGGCTTACAAACAACAACCATTTCCTGCTTTTCGAATTGGTGAATTCTATAAACGCCTCTTTCCTCAATGCCGTGAGCGCCCTTTTCCTTACGGAAGCAAGGAGAATAGGATGTAAGGGTGTGCGGTAGGCTGTCCTCCTCAAGAATTGTATCAATATATTTACCAATCATTGAGTGCTCGCTAGTACCGATTAGATAAAGGTCCTCGCCCTCAATCTTGTACATCATAGCCTCCATTTCAGCAAAGGACATAACGCCTGTTACAACCTCGCTTCTAATCATAAACGGTGGCACGCAATAGGTGAAGCCTCTGTCAATCATAAAATCACGAGCATATGAAATAATTGAGGAATGTAATCTTGCAATATCGCCCATTAGGTAGTAGAAGCCATTACCTGCAACCTTTCTTGCGCTATCAAGGTCAATGCCGGAAAGCGCTTCCATAATTTCAGTATGATATGGAATTTCAAAATCCGGAACAACAGGCTCGCCGTACCTTTGAACCTCAACATTTTCGCTATCGTCCTTACCGATTGGAACAGATGGGTCGATAATGTTAGGAATAATCATCATAATCTTCTTAATCTTTTCTTGATATTCCTCTTCAAGCACCTCTAGCTCTGCAAGTCTTTTAGCGTTTGCGGAAACCTGAGCCTTAACTGCCTCAGCCTCTTCTCTTTTGCCTTGACCCATAAGCATACCGATTTGCTTGGATAGCTTATTTCTGCCACCTCTTAATGTGTCAGCCTCTTGCTTGTAAGCGCGGTAATCGCTATCAAGCTGGATAACCTCGTCAACCAGCGGAAGCTTGCTGTCCTGAAACTTGTTTCTAATATTTTGTTTAACTATTTCCGGGTTTTCTCTTAAAAATTTAATATCTAACATAAAAAACTCCTTGCGAAAAATTATTATATATAATATAACACCAAAAAAACATATTGTCAAGTAATAATGCAAGAATTTGTTGCATAGATTTGTAGTGATAACATCTACAAGGAGAAAATTAATGGAAAAGCTAAATTATAATATGGGAGCGCAAAAGAAGCTATCGCTATTAGCAGTTACTACCGATACAGCCACCACACACGAAATAAGCGAGGAATTTAATCTCCCCGATTATATTCCCGAGGTTAGAAAAATGCTAACCGTAAGAGCAGGGGTTCTTCCCGAAAGCAAGTATTTAGCCGACAAGGGAAGTGGCAGTCAGCTTGATTTTGGCGGAACAGTTACATATCTTGTAATTTATACAGACGACGAGGGCAATTTATGCTCAACACCACTAAGCAGTGCATATGAAGCAAGCACACAGCTAAGCTCCCACCCGGAAACTGTGCTGATTGATACTGTAGTAGATAATACAAGTGTAAGAGTAAATGCACCAAGACGGCTTACAATAAAAGCGAGATTAAAAAGCAGAATTTTAGGCTTTGAAAATAAGGTG
>JAGAJV010000021.1 GCA_017625915.1 Clostridia bacterium | reverse complement strand
TTGGCTCAATTTCTGCAAAAAAGCTCTCTGGGGTAGAATGAATAAATTCTATTTCCTTATCAGTTAAAAGCTGTTCCTTAATATCAGTAAGGTCCTTATATGACGGTCCGCCACCGTGATTGCCAACACCCCACAAAGCAATGCCAACAGGGACATTCTGTTCATTGGCTCTGTCGCGAATTGTTTTAGCACTTTTGCCTAGTCCTGAGCCATAGTGGCAAATTCGTGTCGCCTTTATTTCGCTACCGTCAAGACCGCGCCAAATAAATTGCTCATTCGGTAATGATATTTCGTGAGAAAAGGGACGCATAAACATATAGCTATCCTGTCCGCATTTTTTCACAATCTGTACAAGTCCGACAGAATGTCCAAAGGGGTCAAGGTTGATTGCCGTTGTAGGACAAACACCAAATTTTTCTTTAAAGTATCTTTGTCCCTCTCTTATTTGTCTTACAAAACTCTCGCCACAAGGCATATTACAGTCGGGCTGTAAATACCAGCCACCCATTATGTGCCATTTGCCCGCCTTTACAAGCTCCTTAATTTTTTCAAAAAGCTCGGGGGCGTATTCCTCAATATACTTATATACAGTTACCTCATTGTGACAAAATATATAGTCAAACTCATTTGCAAGCCTTACTGCTGTATAAAAGGTGGATAGTGTTGCGCTGACTCCCTCCGGCCAGTCCCATTGCCAAATAGGGTCAATGTGGGCGTTGCATATCATATGTATCTTTTTTGATTTATTTTCCATATCAAATACCTACCGAATTTTTACTTAATTAAATTATAGCATAGCGGTAAAGCCAAATCAACAAAAAAAGAGCAGATTTCTCTGCTCTTAACCTTCTTTTGGTGGATATGCAATTTCACCTTCTGTTTTTTCAAACTCTTTAATAGCTTGCCTTATAAGAAATAAAATTTCACCATTGGCGCTTCTGCCATAATATTTTGAAATATAGTGTAGCTTATAATGCAATTCCTTGTCAATCTCAATTCCTAAATGCTTATTTTCCTTGTTTCTCATAAAAACCTCAAAATAAATCTTATTTTAAGTATATTTTAAGATTATTTTATGATATAATGTTGTAAGTATACTTGAATTAAGTATACTAAACTTGTAAAGTATGGTGGTTAATATGACTTGCACATTTTTTGGACATAGAGATACGCCCATATCCTTAAAGGACAATATCAAAAAAGCAATTACCGATTTAATAGAAAATGGAATTGTAGATTTTTATGTGGGTAATAATGGTAATTTTGATTTGCTGGCACAAGCTGTTTTAGTAGAGCTATTAAAGGAAAATAAAGATATAAATTGCTATATTGTTTTATCATATCTTGGCGAGAGCGCATTATGTGGATTTCAAGAGCTAACAATTTTTCCAGAGGAGCTAGCAAATGTGCCAAAACGATTTGCTATATCAAAGAGAAACGAGTATCTTTTGAAAAAATCAACTGTTGTAGTGTGTTATGTTGAAAGCTCATTTACAAATAGCTATAAATGGGTAGAAAGAGCTCGCAAGAAAGGACTAGCTATTATAAAAATATAAGAGCAGATATCTCTGCTCTTTGTATTGCTTAGTTTTCGCTATAAATTACGGTAAGGTTAGGGTGTAGCTGTAGAATGGATGCAGGGAGTGCAGGGGTGATAGGACCAAAAAAGGCTTTTTCAATAATATCGCGTTTTCCCTTTCCGTTTGCTATCAATAAAACTCTCTTTGCTGACATTATGCCACCCATACCCATTGTAATTGCGGTAACGGGGACATCGTTACGAGATGCAAAAAAGCGTGAATTTGCCTCAATAGTAGAGCTATCAAGTGTTACCATATGTGTTGCTTTTTCAAAATATGTGTCAGGCTCGTTAAAGCCAATGTGTCCGTCATATCCTATACCTAAAAGCTGAAGGTCAATGCCGCCTAGGTCTTCGATTAAGCTATCATAAGCTTTACATTCTGCCTCTATATCAGTAGCACAGCCATTTGGCACATAGGTGTTGTCTATATCGATGTTGATATGCTTAAATAGATTGTTGTTCATAAAATAACGATAGCTTTGCTCATGGTCACCGCTAAGCCCCACATATTCGTCAAGGTTGATGGTTTTAACCTTTGAAAAATCAATCTCACCTGCCCTGTTCTTTTCTGCGATTTTTTCATAAGTGCCAAGAGGGGATGAGCCTGTGGCTAAGCCAAGAACGCACTTAGGCTTTAGAGCAACCTGTCCGCAAATGATGGCTGCTGCGCGTGAGCTTAGCTCCTCGTAGGTATTAACCTTAATAAAGTTCATAATATTCTCCTTTTAAATAAAATTATACTCTTTTTACTATTACATTTGTTGCCTTTACAATACAATCAGACGGATAAACCCCTCTAAGAGCTGTTAAGGGATAAACAGATGTATTTTTGCCTATTATAGTGCCGGGATTTATAACCGAGCCACAGCCCACATCAGCACCGTCAGCAAGAATTCCGCCTATTTTGCGTAAGCCTGTTTCGTAATCCTTGTCCCCGTGTATAACAACATTCTTGCCGTCAGACTTAAGATTGGAGCATATTGTGCCAGCACCCGTGTGTGCCTTGTTTCCTAAAATTGAATCGCCTATATAGTTGTAATGTGGTACTTGCACCTTGTTTAATAAAATACAGTTTTTTAATTCGGAGGAATTTCCAATAACACAGCCCTCACCGACAATAACGCTTCCTCTTATAAACGCCCCCGGTCTTACCTCGCTACCAGAGCCAATAATAGCAGGAGCTTCAATTGTGGCTGTGTCATATATTTTTACATTTTCTCCAACTAATACATTTTCAGCTATTAGAGTGTAGCCCTGTATACCCTCTTTAATAAGACTAAGTATATAATCCTTTATCTTAGGAAGCATCTCCCAAGGGTATTCACAGGAATCAAAAAGAGGAGAAAGATAATTAGGAACAGAAGAAAATAAGTCCTTTGTTTTTACAAGCTTAATCAACAGAGTGTCCTCCCTCTTTAATTGCTTTTATCACCGCTTCAGTATATTCAACGCATTTTTCATATTCTTCAGCTTCAACCATAACGCGTATAACAGGCTCTGTGCCACTTTGACGAATAAGGATTCTGCCTTTCTTGTTTATAAGCTTTTCAACATTCTCAACCTCTCGTTTTACGTTTTTGTCCGATACAGCTGCTAGCTTGTCCTTAACTCGTATGCTCTTTAGATATTGCGGATAAAGCTTTATAGGCTCAGCAAGCTTTGAAAGCGAGGTTTTAGAATCACATATTTCCTCGGCTACCATAATTGCGGTCAATATTCCATCACCTGTTGTTGCATATTTTTTCATAATAATGTGTCCCGATTGCTCTCCACCTATAGCGTAGTCGTTATTTTGCATGCATTCATACACAAAGCGATCTCCTACAGTAGTTTGAACACACTTGATACCTATTTTCTCTAAGCTTTCAATAAAACCACTATTTGACATAACCGTCATAACAACGGTATTATCAGTTAAAGTACCCTTAGCCTTAAGTCGCTTGCCAAGAATATAAATTATAGCATCACCGTCAACTAAATTTCCGTTTTCGTCAATAGCAAGGCATCTGTCAGCATCACCATCAAAGGCAAAGCCGACATCTAGGTGCTTTTCCTTGACAAGTCGTTGTAGCCTTTCAATATGAGTTGAGCCACAATTCTCGTTTATGTTAAGACCGTTTGGCTCGTTTCCGATAACATATGTCTGTGCGCCAAGGGAGCTAAAAACAGCATTCGCTATATTCCATGATGCTCCGTTTGCGCAATCAAGTCCTATTTTTAAATTTTTGTATGAGTTTGATGCTATGGAAATCAAATAACCGATATAACGGTTTCTTCCTGCTACATAGTCGTGTATACATCCTATATTTGCTTTTTGTGCCAATGGCAAGTCCTCTCCTATTACGCCAAGAGTAGCCAAGTCTCCGTCAATATATGCCTCAATTAAAGATGTGGTTTCATCATCAAGCTTCTCTCCGTGGGAATTGATAACCTTTATACCATTATCATAATAAGGATTGTGAGAGGCGGTTACCATAATACCACAATCAAATCCGTCAATGCGTGTCACATAAGAAACGCTTGGTGTAGTTGTAACATGAAGCATATAAGCATCAGCACCTGATGCAATAATTCCGGAAACTATAGAATATTCAAGCATATAGCTTGAACGACGTGTGTCCTTTCCTATTACTATGCGTGGGCGATAGCCCGGCTTGGTGCAGCCTGATAGCTTTGATGAAAAATACCAGCCAAGAAATCTGCCTACCTTGTATGCCTGCATAGATGTAAGGGTTACATTTGCCTCACCACGAAATCCGTCTGTACCGAAATATTTGTTTCTTTTTGGTGTAGCAAGCAATTTAGATAAATCCATTTTATCGTGTAAAAGCTCATCTGTGGAAACACCAAAAATTTCCGAAAGCTGAAGCACCTTGTCTAGCTTCGGAAGGGCTTGTCCCATTTCCCACTTGGATACGGTTTGTCTAGAAACATTAAGAGCTTCAGCAAGGTACTCCTGTGAAATGTTTTTCGACATTCTCAGCTGTAAAATCTTTTCTCCTATTATCATAAAAACTCTCCTTAACGACTGTTTTGATTTTAAATATAATTTGCACTACACCTATTATATCAAACAATGGTCTTATTAACAACCAACTTTACATTGATTTTTTAAGCAACTGTAGGTTGCAAAATGTCTTTTTGGAGCATAAAATTGCTAATTTATGTGATTTTTTAAAAGAAAATTGATTTTTTAGCAACCGGAGGTTGTCATTTTTGGCTTTTGCAGTTGAAAGGAAAAGCAGTTAAAAAGGAAGCAAATAAATCTGCTTCCCTCTATGTATTAGCTTTCACAAGTGTTTTGTTTTTTAAACAGAAAGCTATTAAAGAAGATGCACGGGTAGCTCGCCGCCGAGATTTACATAGCCGACGCCTTGTCTTTTTTGAGCCTTAGTAGATTTTTTTGTAACCCTTTGGGCTGTTTTAACAGGGGATAGGTCTGGCTCGGTCTCCATACTCTTTTTTTGAGTGGGGGCTGATGTATTCTTTTCCCCTGTCTTTGGTGCTTGCTTAGTCTTAGCAGATTTTTTTATGGTTATCTTTTTTTCCTCGACTACAGGAATTTTTTCCTCGACTACAGGAATTTTTTCCTCGACTACGCTATTTTCCATATCGGGAGCAGTTGTTTGCACATTTGAGTAGCCGTTATTGGATATTCTTTTTATAGCATTCTTACCTATTGGCATATTCTACTATCTCCTTTGCAAGCTTTTTATATTCAAGGGCGCTTCTTGAGTATTTTTTGAAGGCAACCACAGGCTTACTGTTATCCTGTGACCATTCGATAGCACTATCTACCTTTATGTAGCCTTCAAAAACTCTTACATCCTCTGATTCCCGTAAGGTTTTTAATGTTTCCTTAAAATAGGTTTTTCTCTCGTCTGCCTTAGTTACCATAATTCCCATAACGCTAAGGCGTGGGGATATTTCCCTTACCTTGTTTATAAACTCGAACATATTAGCAAGACCGAAAAGTCCCCAAGGGCTAGCCTCAACAGGAATTACAACGAAGTCTGAGGCGCACATGATATTCATAACCCAGCCACCAAGAGTCGGTGGAGAGTCGATAAGTATGTAATCATAATAACCGCGTGCCTTTATTGGCTCTAAGCATTTTCTTAATATAAATTCTCTTTGCCATTTTGGGAAAAGGTCAAATTCAATTGCGCTCATAAGTGAGGTTGACGGTACTATATCAAGTCCCTCATAATCTGTTGGCACTACAAAATCAGAAAGGTCCCTTTCTTCCCTTATGGCTGTATATATATTCTTTCCGTTGCTTGCGTATTCAAGCGATTTTTCCTCGTTAAAAAAGGAAAGTGTCAGGTTTAACTGCATATCTCCATCTATGATAAGCACCTTTTTGCCCATCATTGAAAGAGCGCAGCCTATATTAGAGCAGCTTGTGGTTTTTCCACTTCCGCCCTTATTGTTCGCAAAGGCGATTATCTGTGTTCTGCTCATTTCTTTCTCATTTCCTCCAATTCTTCTTCGTTATCTGCAAGAAACTCTACAAGCCTATCAAGCCCCTCGCCTGTGTACGCGCTGACAGGAAATATTTTCTTACAGCCAGCAAGCCTTAACCATCTTTCAACTCTATCAGGATGTGCGTCAGGCTTGTCTATGCCTGTAATAATACCGATAACCTCTCTGTTTACAAGGCTTGTAATACAGGGTGAGAAAATGGAATAAGGCTCATTTGCCGAAAGCACAAGCCCTACAACGTCAGCCTCATATGCATATAATGCAAGCGCGCCGCTTGTTTGTCTTAGCTCTGTATACTCGCCGGGAGTGTCGATAATTGTATCAAGATAGTTTATATATTGGGTTTTATAGTAGTGAATATCCTCACCGTTTAATGCTTGAGTTAATGTGGTTTTGCCTGCCGCAACTCTGCCTATTAGAATAAGCTTTTTCATTATGTTCTTGTTATATCACAGCAAACATAGGAAAGCTTGCTTGTAAAGTATTCTCTTATTGCAGAAAAGGCTGATTCTACACTGGAAACGCTTCCTGTGATAATAAGAGTGCCTGTAAATCTATCAACAAAGCCAATATCTGCCCCTGAGGATTTTATAGCAATATCAGCAGTAATTACTGCGCTTTCGGCAGGGGAAACTGTAAGAACGCCAATTGCACTTCTTGTATAGTCTGTTTTTGGGTCAAGTCCCAGCTTTGTGTAAAGCACATCGTCGGGATTTGCAATTATATGGCAAAGAGTTATCTGCTTACCGGGGACAAGCTCCTGCACTATTCTCATATTTTCTTTAAGCTCCATTTTAGCCTCCAATTTTACATTTTAGCCCTGAGGCCTCTGCCACTGACAAAAGATATTCCATTTTTTCCCTTGACGGTGGCTCTATTTCCTTAAGGGAATAATTTCTGCCAAGCCCTGCATACTTATCCGAGCCTAGTCTATGGTACGGAAGCAGGTGATGCTCATTTACGCCCTTTAATGTCTTAGCAAACTGCGAAATAGCCTTTATCTCCTCGGGAGTGTCGTTAAATCCGGGAATTACGGGAGTTCTTATTATAAGCTCCACTCCGCTTTCTGCTATTTTTTTTGCGTTTTCAAGTATTCTTTCGTTGCCTACAGCGGTATATTCCTTGTGCTTTACGCTATCCATATGCTTTATATCCATAAGATAAAGGTCAACATAAGGAAGAATTTTTTCTATTTCTGAAAAGGATGCTGACGAGGCTGACTCCACAGCTGTATGAAGCCCCTCCTCCTTGCAAGCTTTAAGCAGCTCTCTTGCAAAATCAGCTTGACAAAGAATTTCACCACCGGAGAGGGTAACTCCCCCACCGCTTCTACGATAGAAGGGTAAATCCGATAAAATTTCCGGCATTATATCAGCTACAGTTACATCTTTTCCAACGGTTTTAATTTTGTCCTTTTCAATGATTTCTTCAATTTCTTTATTTTGAGATTCGGGATTACAGCACCACGCGCATCTCATAAAGCAGCCCTTGAAAAAGACAATTGTTCTTATTCCGGGTCCATCGTGAATTGAATACCTTTGAATATTAAATATTCTGCCCTTTATTTCCTGTGGCATTGTAATTCCCTTTCTTTCATATTTGTACGCAAAATGTATAGCGTTTTTAGCGAAATTACTCCGCTTCGCTTCGTAGCTAAATTAACACTCACATTCGTTCGTGTTAGTTAAATTTCACTTCGTGAAGCTAAATTAAATTTGCCATATAGCTTGCGTAGCGAATTTAGCTCGGCTTGCCGAATTTAGCTGCCGTTAGGCAATTTAGCTTGCCAAAGGCAAATTTAGTTGACGACTCTGTCGTCACCAGCCCTGCTCGGTTCTATTAATAATATCGTCCTGTAATGAACGGGACAGTGTTGTAAAGAGTGCGCTATAGCCTGCAACTCTTACTACCAGTGTCTTATATTTTTCCGGGTTCTTTTGTGCATCAATTAATGTTTCCCTAGTTACAACATTAAACTGTACATGCATTCCCTTTTGGTCAAAGTATGAGCGAATTAGCGCAACAAACTTTGTAAGTCCACTCATACCTGCAAGGGCTGACGGATGGAATTTTTGGTTAAGAAGCGTACCGTTTGATGCAACGCCCTGCTCCAGCTTAGCAACAGAATTTGCAGTAGCTGTTGGACCCTTTATATCTCTGCCTGATGCAGGACCTATGCCGTCTGCAAGTGGAGTGTATGCAAGTCGTCCGTCTGGAGTTGCGCCTGTGCTTGCTCCAAGTGGCACATTAGCCGATACAGGATAAAGTCCTGCTTGGAAAATACCACCACGGGCATTTTTATATTTTTCAACCTCTTTGGTGTAGCTATTTGCCACATCGCGGGCAAACATATCCACATCGTAAATATCGTTTCCGTACTTAGGTGATTCTTCTTCAATAAGGCGCTTGATTTCCTTATATCTTGCTTTTACATCAGCGCTAAGTGAGGATTGATTTGTTACCTCGTCGTAAATTACGCGGATTGCGTCCTCGTTTATATTAACGCCCTGTTTTACAAGCTCAGTAGCAATTTCGGTTGTAAGCCTTTCAGCCTGTGCGCCCTTTATGCCATAGCCAAAGTTTGATTTTAATGCATCTCTTAGCTCTGCAAGGGTAAATCTCTTTTCCTCAAAAACAAGCTTTTTAATAGCTACAAGACCGTCAGTATTGTTTGCAATACCGAAGCCCTGTGGACCTGTAAAGTTATAGATAGCTCCACCCTCTTGAAGTGATTTTCCTCTGCCGATGCAATCCTCAACCATACAGGATTGGAAAGGAAGCGGACATCTTACCATATGCGCCATATCTATTGCGTTATTTGCGTTTACAAGTAGCTTTATCATATAGCTTTGCTGAGTCTTATAAGCCTCATAAAACTCCTCAAAGGTTTTCATATTAGCCACATCACCTGTATCCGGACCTATTTTCTTGCCCTTATCGTAGCCGTTTGAGAATGCAAGCTCCATAGGACGACACATATTAAAGAATGCTGCGTCGTGCCAGCCGTCTGTCTTGCCTGCCTTTTGAGGCTCAACGCAACCGATTATACAATAATCTCTTGCGTCCTCAAGGGTAAGACCTCTTGCCATAATAGATGGGATAATAATTTCGTCGTTATAATAAGCAGGTAAGCCTGTTCCAAGTCTTGTAAGCGCTGCTGCCTTAATTAGTAGTGGCTCCGGTGAACCGTTCCAAACTCTGATTGAGATAGAGGGCTGTGGTAGTGGAACATGCATTGCAGCCTCAATACACATATATGAAAGGTCGTTTGTAGAGTCCATTCCGTGAATATTCTGTCCACCTACAATAAGGTTTTGGAACATTCCGTAGCCTGCAAAGCCGTCGGCTGATGCTGCATCTCTTACCTTGTTTATATCATTGAATTTTACCCATAGACAGTCAAGAAGCTCTTGGGCTTGCTCATATGTAATTTTTCCTGCGTCAATATCCTTTTTAAAATATGGATACATATAGGTGTCAAATCTACCCGGGGAGATAGAGTGACCGCTGGATTCAACCTGTAAAAGAAGCTGAATAAACCAGAATGTCTGACACGCCTCATAGAAGCTTGTAGCGCCAAATTCCGGAACTCTTGCGCAGTTGCGAGAGATAATTTCAAGCTCGCGCTTTCTTTCAGGGTTAGCTTCCTTAGACGCCATATCCTTAGCAAGGGCGCTATATCTGCGTGCATATTCGATTACTGCCTCACAGCTTTCAATTACTGCATATAAGAAGTTGCTTCTTGATACATAGTCACCGTCGGATATTTCAAGCTTATTAAGAGCATCCTCTGCTTCCTTAATAATTCCTCTGTAGCCAATTTTCATAACCTTGCCGTAATCTACGCAAACATGTCCGATTCCGTTATAAAAATAGTTACCGGGTGTAAATACCGCGTGCTCGGTAAATGCCTCATAAGCCTCGGGAGCCATATTTGCCTTTGCTAAGTCGCTTGTGGTTTTGCCCTTCCACCAAGGATAAATCTCGCGAAGCTCAGCCTTAGTTTTTTCACTTATGTAAAATGGGTCAGCGCTTCTTGTGGAAACTGTATCAAGCTCGGAAAGAAGCCATTCATAGGAATATTCGGGGAAAACCTGACAGCCTCTTGGTGCAATTGTTGCGCTGCCTACAATAAGCTCATTATCTCTTATAACTATTGGAATATTTCTTAGAATGTGAGCAAATGCTGCGCTTCTGCGCTTGATTATAGGAAGGTCCTCGGTCATTTTGTAGCTTTCAGTTACAAGCTTGCCTCGGCTTGACTCAATCTCAGGCATTTTCTCGTAAAGATTATTTATAAGCTTTTCAATTCTTGAGCTTTTTTCGATTACAAATTTAATATTTTCCATAATCTTATTCTCCTTACATTTGCTTCCATAGCTCCTCGTGAGGCGCTGCTATTACTGTGTATGAGGAAAGCGTGGATAAGTCCTTTGCGTAATTTGCGCCTGCTTCAACTGCGGCTGTAACATCGCCTACATCACCTGTAAGCATTACAACGCCCTTTCCACCCATACCTCTTGATACTCGAAGGTCGTATATTTCTACTCTTGCAGTTTTAACTGCTATATCGGCAGCCTTAATTGCGCTTGGGGCGGAAAATGTTTCTATAATTCCAAGTGAGCCCTCGCGCTTACCCTCTTGAGTGCCGAATAATGCTTTTATAACCTGCTCGTCTATTCTTCCCATAACAGATGAGTCTATAACATAGCCGTCAAATCTGCTTGTAACATGGGTAACTGCCGCATTAACATTAGATATTGAGCCTGTAAGCACAATTTCATATTTTCCCGGGCAGGATGGATGAGCTGACACCATTTCAATTCCTGCACTTTTTAGCGCTGCGTCTGCCGCCTCAACGCCCTTAGGTATGCTTTTTAATTCAATAACGCCTATAGCCTTATACATTTTTATCTACCTTATCAATTCTATTATCAATTTATTTTGTCAATTATTATTTTGTTATTTCCAAGTGTAACAGTACCGGATATGGATGCGTGCTGAGGTAATGAAAGTCCATTTCCAGCTCTTGCAATTAAATCGCCCTTATTTATGGTATCGCCGTCTGAAACGCAAGGAACGCTTGGTGCGCCTATATGCTTGGAAAGTGGAATTTCCACACGGTTGAAGTCATTTATTTCACCGTAAAAATCTGCAACTAAATCGAATTTAGTAACGCCGAGAGTGCTCATCCATTTTTTATATGGAATCATTCTGTAATCTCTTTCCTCTCTTGCGCTATATTCGCCCCCTTGATTAAAGCGAAGCTTATTTTCAGCAAGGAGTGTCTTATAGTTTTCAATAACTGCTCTTGGTGATATGCCCTGTGAGCAAGCAAGGCTTTCGCAAATTCCACAGCCACAGCAAAGGGTTGCGCTAATTACCATTTCCGGTAAAACCTCTGCTACGCCCATAGCTGTACGCACCATTTTGTGAGGCTCTAAGGGGTAGCCAAGCAAATGTCTTGGACACATATCGGTGCATCTTGTACATTGACAGCAAGCAGTTTCGGCTCTTGCAATTGCCATTTTTACATTCATTTTCTTTGAGCGAATGGCTTCTGTATCGTCGGGAAGAATTAATATTCCCTTGGTTGTTTTAGCAACAGAATATGTAGCCGGATTTATTACCTTACCCATTGACGGTCCGCCGTCAAGCACCGTATATCCCTCTGTAAGCTTTATATTAAGCTTTTTAAAAATATCCGAAATTTTAGCGCCTATCGGTACCTTTACAACGGTTGGATTTTCTATAGCTCCGCCAATAGTTACAAATTTTTTAGTTACAGGCTCGTTAAATTTTGTAGCTCGACCAAGGTTATACATGGTTTCTACATTGTAAACTATAACGCCCGCGGTAATAGGTAGCTTTCCCGGCTTTATAAGTCTGCCTGTGGCCTCGTATGTAAGGCTAACCTCGTCGCCTATTGGGTAAGCATCCGGTAGTACTCTTACAAAAATTTTATCGGCAAGCCTTTCTCCGTCCTCAAGACCAAGATTTTTGGCAGTATGTGCTTTAACAGCTAATAGCGCTCTTGGTATGCCTGTATGGGCAAGCACCTCTGAAATGCCCGAAAGGACAAAGGAAAGCTCATTTTTTAAAATAACATAGTCTGTGTATAGAAGTGGCTCACATTCCGAGCCGTTAATAAGGAGGAGGTCTGCCCCCTCCGCAAGCTTAGCGTAAGAGGGGAACCCTGCTCCACCGGCACCTACAATGCCGCTTTGTTGCATTAAATTTTTAAGCTCCTGCATCTTTTCACTCTTTCAAAATTTTAGTCTACAATACCTACAATAACTGCATCTGTCGGACTGCTTGTGTTATGGAGAGCAAGTCTTGCTGAGCTTCCTGTTGTAATAAGAACAGTTTCACCAATACCTGCGCCGACAGAGTCAATTGCTATAATAAACTCGTCTGTTAATTCGCCGTTTTTAATAAGCTGAATTTCCATAAACTTACTGCCTACTAAGGAGTCCTGCTTTCTTGTGGAAACTATGTTTCCTCTGATAATTCCCTTTAACATTTTTTATTACCTCACTTTGCAATTGTTACTATAAAGCCATTGCCAATGCCTGCCGCGTTTGCATCGTCTGTATCAACGTGCATTTCTAAACGGAAGTCCTTGTGAACTCTTACCTGAACATCAAACCATCTTGTACGGCGCTTTCCGTTTACATCAATATCTACATAATCTCCGTCGCTGACGCCAAATATTTTTGCTTCGTCCGGTGACATATGAATATGTCTGTTTGCTATAATACAGCCCTCGTTAAGCTCAACAACACCCTTTGGGCCGATAATTCTTATAGGTGCAGAGTCCTTTATGTTGCCTGACTCTCTTACAGGTGGCTTCACCTTTAAAACATAGGAGTCTGTTGCAGATATTTCAACCTGTGAATTTTTTCTTACAGGTCCTAAAACTCTTACATTTTCTATTGGTCGCATTGACGGACCTACAATAGTTAGCAGCTCCTTGCAGGCATACTGACCCGGCTGAGAAAGGTCCTTTATTGGTGTTAGCTCATAGCCCACGCCAAAAAGTGTTTCAAGGTCCTCTTTTGATAAATGTATATGTCTGTTTGAAACTCCAATAGGAATTCCACCCTCTTTTGTGCTCTCAGTCCTTGAGCCGCCGTTCATTTCAAGAAGAGCCTTTTTTACCATTTCGGCTATTTTTTCTGTTGAAATATCCAT
>JAGAJV010000153.1 GCA_017625915.1 Clostridia bacterium | reverse complement strand
ACATACTCAATTTCAACAGGCTTTCTTCTTTCGCATATTAAAATAATATCATCATACAAGCACAGCCTAGCCCTCATACCATACTTATCAAGCAATAGAAAATGGTCACCCTCTACATCTAAGGTGTATTCCTCTCTATTGTTTTTTATTAAAATACCCGTATATGTGTCGCTGTTTTCACTTAAATCAAGCGTTAAGGAGCACTCGTAGGCGTCTATTTTCTCAACTGTCGATTTAACCAGATCACCGTTTGATTTTTGCAAATAAAGCTCCGTGTCAGGATAAATTCTTACAGGGCTAACCTCTGACCAAAAATCCGTATTTCTTAAAATCAGCTTTATTTTACCGTCACTCGCCTCGGTTCTTACAATATCGCATAAATATCTATAGGAATTGCTTACTAAAATTTTATCATAAGCGAAAAGCTCCAGCTCCTCGTTTAAGTATAGAACAGTGTCTCCGGCCTCGTTTTCGCTTAAAAGAAAGCTACCTGTGTCGATATTTTCATAATAAATATCGTTGTAATCGTTATAAGGAATAACAATTCTGCCGTCCTCTCTGCCTATGTACATTAAGCCATTAATTTCAGCCGCATATGTTGCGGGAATGTTTTCAAGATACCACCATTCATATTCATAGGAGCTATCCAGCCTGTTATTTTCATAGCTTTTGTAGCGACTGTCGGCTACATAAACCTTTCCATCTGCAAAAAGGTAATATGCACCCTTATAGGATAGCGCCACCGAGCTATCAAGCGATAGCTTATCTAAATCGAATGCGATATTGCTTCCTCGCCTTACCCTTAAATCTGCCCCCTGTGAGCCATAGATATTGTCCTTTTGTGGGGAGAGTGTGTCTAAATTAACTGTTTTAGTGGCAAAATGGGATAGTGAGCCACCCTGACCGCTATAGCCTGTTAGCTGTAGCTCCGTTTTATTATCCTTGCATTCCGGCTTAAAATAATATACGCTACCTTGCTTAAATACACCTAGGGTGCTATCCGACATACCGCATAATGCAGTTATTTTTTCGTCCGTGCCAATTGTTCTTTTTAGACTAGCGGGAAAATAACCAAAGCCATGCTCCCCACAGGATAAATAAGCAGTATTACCACTGGCTAAGGCTAAAATAGCGCTGCCTGTGTCCGTTTTGCACACCTCGCCAATATCGCATAAAATTTTTTCCCCGTCAGTTACATAATAGGTTATTTCAATATTGCTTTCATTCGGTGTTGGCGACGCATTACAAAAGTTAAAGCCGATTATAGCCTCGCCGTCCCCTGCTCCCTTTTCAAACCATACGCTGGTATTCTGATTTTGCGAGCCCTTTCTATTTTTTGAAAGTGTCAATTCTCTACCACCTGTGTCTTTAATTGAGGTGCTTCTGATATATTCGTTATAGGTTATATTGCTTATGCGGTGAGTAATTTCTATTTCACCCTCATAGCATTCTCGGCACTGAATATTAACCTTGTTAATAATAGCCTCTCCGCCGTTACCGTAAAAGCAGATTCCATCTATAGATTGACCGTAGAGGGTATCTGTAAAATCGTATTTTTCGGTTTTAATTGTAGCTTCGGTATCGTACACTGCTTCTGTGCCAAAGTGGAAGGATGCTCTTGGTAGCTTATAGCCCTCTCTTGCTTCAAATATAGCACTGTCAATTTTAACGGGCATTTTAAAAAACACCCAAACCTCCTCCACCTCTGAAAAGTCAGTATCTGTGCCACTACCATTAAAAATATCGTAGATAGTATCCTCGTCTGTGCCTATAACGCCCTCAATATTGCTTTCGTATAGCCTTGTAGCTTCCTTATAAATTCCATTATATGGAGCTTCGTTTTCCTCTTGGCTATCTAGCTTAATTATCGTTTTTGTTTTTATTTCAATTGGCTTATTTATATCCAGCTTGCCATCTAGCCTATATTTTTTTCTTTCGCTTTTGTCACCTATCAGAGTATTTCTTCGCTTAGGTGTAATAAGGCTTGGGGACTGCTCCTCTTTGGCTATGCTTTCCGTGCCAATTGGGGAAATGTTTTTTGTTGTTAGTGGAATATATGAATAAGCACTGTCGTATGCGTTTGTTAGCATGTTGCCATCATAAATAAAAAGCTCGCCTGCGCATACAATATACAAAAGTCCGTTATTTTCAAAGCCGCAGCTTTTTTTATCAGCAAGTGTGCCTACCTTTATACCCCCGTTTAATAGATACTCCCCTGTGTGAAAAATTTCCTTGCCCTTGTATTCATAAATTCCGTTGATTTTTAAATCCTTATCTCTTCCATCTCTGAAATGATAAATTTCGCGCCAACCGTTTCTTTTTCTGTTTATGCCATCTACGCATAAAAGATTTTTCATATGGCTGGCTCTTTTTTCCTTTGTTAGTATAGGTGAGCCTCGCCTTTCAATTCCTAAAAGCTCATTTCCTATATAAAGCTTTTTGCCTTTTGTGCCTTGCATATGAAGCTTCATTTAAAGCCTCCCAAGAGAATATACCGTCTGAAATATACCGCTGTCCCCGTTTTTAGCTATATATTCCTCTAGCATATTTTCATAAATATTTCTTGCAGTTACAGCCTCGTCTGCTCTTTCCCCTAAAAGCAAATCCGACTTAACAAAATACGCAATCGCGTCCTCAATAGCATCTAGCTTAATTTCGTGCCTTTCGCTAGTTGCTTGATTAATTCTTTTTAGCCTTTTAAGGTATATAAGCTGAATTTCGCCCACACCCTTAGCTGTTTTTATATTTATAATACTGTCCGTCAGCATATAAAAATCTAAGGCTGCGCCGTTTAAATATACCTCACTAACCTTTAAAATTTCCGTGTGGTCGTTTAAATCAAATGAAATATATTCACCCTGTCTTGTGCCATTTTTCAGCTCTAGCTCCAGCATGTCCTTGCCGGAAAGTCCCCTTTGCTCAATAGAGCCAAATGCACGGTTTATAGCGCCCACCGATGCTGAAAGATATGAGGAATAGGTGTTGCTTGCCTTTAAATTATAAATAAGCTCCTCAATATTATCCTCACTGTATTCAAGTGCATCATTTGGAAAAATAAGCATTAATGCTTGTAGCTTAATTTCGCCTAATAACATAATTCTCCTTTCGCTTCGCGAAACATAGCCGTCAGCCGTCAGCCGTCAGTGGTCAGCGGTTTACTTATGCAACATTTTTCAAAATTAAGTAAATTACTGACTGCTGGCTGCTAACCACTAGCTGCTAGTTTACAAATCCTCAAACCTTGCGTTCACAACAGTATCGCCTGTTGTATCCTTTAGCTTGTTTCCGGAGGTGTCGCGCAAAAATGTGGCGCTTGAGGTGTCCCCGCCTATCGCCTTATTGATTTGTGCAAGTAAAACTGCCTCAAGTAAGGTTATGCTTTCACCCTTAGCTCCCCGTTTTATAGCCTCGGGTAATGTCCCCACGCTAACCCTTCTTGAAAGCAGCTCGTTTAATACCTCCTTAAATCTTTTTACTTTTTTCATTGCTTCACCTCCTATAAGTATTATTGCATAAAAAAAGGTGTACTGGCGGGTACAGTTTGCATGCAGGCTTGGAATAAATCAGCTACACTGATGAAATCGCAAGGCGATTATTAATCACACTAGAAAAAATGAGGAACCAGCGAGGAGCCAAAGTGCCCGTCACACAAGGCTTTACGGGGTTTTTGAAAAATCAAATTGCACATCCGATGCACTTCCCAGCAAAGAAAAGGAAAGAAAAAAGAACAAAAGAAAGCAAGAAAAGAGAAAAGTAGCAAAAGAGAAAAGAACAAAGAAAATAAGAAATAAAGAAAGTAAAAGAAAGTAAACAAGAAGGGAAGAATGTGTGTTATACACACACGCGCGTATTATTTTTTGGTTGAAAAATTATTTGGTTAGTGGTACAATATATATAGCAAAATTAAAGGAGTAGGCTATGGAAAATTTTACAATTTTAGTAATTTATAAAGCAAAATATGAGGGAGCACGAGAGGAATTTGTTAAGGAATTAATGGGTAGCGGTGTGCTTTCAGCTATAAGAAGCGAAAACGGTTGCCTCGCTTACGAGTATTACTATTCAAACGAGGATAAGTGCAGGCTTGTGCTATATGAAAAGTGGGAAAGCACAGAGCATCAAAAAATCCATATGACTCAGCGACATATGAGCATGGCTATGGAAATAAAGAGCAAATATATTGAAAGTGCAGAATTAAATCAGGTTGAAATAAGCGCACTATAATAAAAAGCCTAACACAAAATTGTGTTAGGCTTTATTTTTATTGGTAATATACTCTTGTCTATTTGGATGTTGCCATTAGCAAAGCGATTACAGCCTTCCTCCGAGAGGAAGGTGCCGAGTGTATATGAGGCGGAAGGAGAATGCGTAACCCTATTATTTAGCTAACTTTATTGTAACGCACTCTCCCTCAGTCTCTGCGTGACAGCTCCCTCCCGGAAGGAGCCTATTAATTCTATGTGGTAACTAGCCGCTAATCACTTCTTAAGCTTCAATGCTATCTTAACCTTTTCAACTATGCCCTTTGCTGTAAGTCCATAGTATTCGATAAGCTCCTTAGCAGGACCGCTTCTGCCAAACTCGTCGTTTACGCCGTGCTTAACTACCGGTACAGGGCAAACCTCTGAAAGCGCCTCTGCAACTGCACTGCCAAGACCGCCAACAATATTGTGCTCCTCGCTGGTTACAATTGCGCCTGTTTGCTGAGCCTCTGTTAAAAGTGTATTAACATCAAGTGGCTTTACTGTATGCATATTGATAACGGAGGCTGAAATGCCCTCGCTAGCTAGCATTTCACGAGCGATTAGCGCTTGCTCTACCATCATACCGTTAGCTACGATAGTAACATCGCTACCGTCCGCCATCTTAATTGCCTTGCCGATTTCAAATTTATAGTCCGGGTTATCGTTGATTACGGAAATAGCAAGTCTGCCAAAGCGCATATACATAGGTCCGTTATACTTAATTGCTGCCTCGATTGCTGCACGAGCCTCTACTGCGTCACTTGGGTTGATTACTACCATACCGGGAATTGTGCGCATTAAAGCTATATCCTCGTTGCATTGGTGAGTTGCTCCGTCCTCACCTACGGAAATACCTGCGTGAGTTGCGCAAATTTTAACATTCAGGTGTGGGTAGCCTATAGAATTTCTAATTTGCTCATAGCTTCTGCCTGCTGCAAACATAGCAAAGGTAGATGCAAATGGGATTTTGCCTGTTGTTGCAAGTCCTGCGCAAACACCAAACATATTATTTTCTGCAATTCCACAGTCGAAAAATCTCTCCGGGAATTTCTTTTTAAACATTATTGTTTTTGTAGCCTCAGCAAGGTCGGCATCCAGCACCACTACCTCGTTGTAAATTGCGCCAAATTCTGCCAGCGCTTTACCGTAGGCTTCTCTTGTTGCTATCTTATCTGCCATTACTCGTTACCTCCTAAGCTAGATTTGTATGCCTCAAGCTCAGCCTTTGCCTGTAAATATTGCTCCTCGTTAGGTGCTTTACCGTGCCAGCCGGCTTAGTCCTCCATAAAGGAAACGCCCTTACCCTTAACTGTTTTTGCAATAATTGCAGTTGGCTTTTTCTTAACCTCTTTAGCCTTCTTAAATGCATCAAGAATTTCCTCAATATTATGTCCGTCAATTTGAATTACATTCCAGCCAAAGGCCTTTAATTTAGATGCATAAGGCATTGTGTTCATAACATCCTTAACCTTACCGTCAATTTGTAAGCCGTTATTATCTATAATCATGCATAGGTTATCAAGCTTATAGTGAGAAGCAAACATAATAGCCTCCCAAACCTGTCCCTCTTGGCTTTCACCGTCTCCAAGCAGCGCATATGTACGATAGCTCATTCCGCTGATTTTAGCAGAAAGCGCCATACCGCAAGCGCAAGAAAAGCCTTGACCAAGTGAGCCTGAGGACATATCAACGCCCTTAATATACTTCATATCCGGGTGACCCTGTAAAATAGAGTCGGTATGTCTGAAGGTTTTAAGTAGGTCGGTTGAGAAATAGCCTCTATGTGCAAGAGCAGAATAAAGACCCGGGCAGGAATGTCCCTTTGATAATACAAATCTGTCCCTATCCTTCATATCAGGCTTTTTAGGATTGATGTTTAATTCGGAAAAGTAAAGACAAGCAAGAATATCAGCGCTTGAAAGAGCTCCGCCCGGGTGTCCGCTCTTTGCGTTGAAAACTGCCTCAAGCGCGCCAAGACGAATGTCTGTGGCTATTTTTTGTAGATTTAGTATTTTGTTTTCCATAGAAATCTCCTTGGATTTGTGAATTGTGTTAGTGAAATTAAAAGCTAAATTATTTCGCTACGCTACATAGCTAAATTAATGCTCGCTTCACTCCCATTAGCTAAATTTCACTTCGTGAAGCTAAATTAAATTCGCATTTTAGCTCGGCTCGCCGAATTTAGCTTGTTTACAATTTTAGCTGGGTTTACCCAATTTAGCTCGCTTTAGCGAATTTTGCTCATTTCAACTCCGTGAGTTGAAATGGTGTAACCTGATAAACATAATAGTTCAGCCAGTTTGAGTAAATTAGATTTGCAGTTGAGAACCAATTTGGCACTACAACTGAATTTTCGCTATCCTTAAAATAGTTCTTTGGCGGGTCTATTTCAAGCCCCTTGTTTAAGTCACGGTAATATTCGTTCTTTAATGTATCTCTATCGTATTCCATATGTCCCATAAGGAATATTTGTCTGCCATCTACTGAACGAACAACGCTTGCGCCTACATCACGGCTTCCTGCAAGGATAGAAAGGTCGGGAACATTTTCAATATCCTCGTATCTTACTGAGGTGTGGCGAGAGTGTGGAATGTAAAATTCCTCGTCAGTACCCTTTAAAAGCGGGTCAAAGCGAACAAATTTATGGTGCTTAAATACACCGAATAGCTTTTTATCAAGAATGTATTTGTCAAGACCGTAATAGTAGTGTAACGCAGCCTGTGCGCCCCAGCAAATAAAAATAGTGCTTTGAACATTGGTTTTGCAAAACTCAAAAATTTTAGTTAGCTCCTCCCAATATTTAACCTCGGTAAAGTCCATCATTTCAACAGGTGCGCCTGTAATTATCATACCGTCAAAATGGGTGTCCTTTATGTCGGAATATGTCTTATAGAATTTTTGTAAATGTCCAACAGAGGTGTGAGTGCCAACATAGCTTTCAGTACCAACAAGCGTCACCTTGATTTGTAGAGGTGAGTTTGAAAGCAAGCGAATTAACTGAGTTTCAGTTTCAATTTTAGTAGGCATCAGATTCACAATAGCAATTTCAATAGGACGAATGTCCTGACGCATTGCTCGCTCACTGTCCATTACGAATATATTTTCATTAATTAAACGGGAGAAGGCTGGAATGTCTTTTGGGATTATAATTGGCACGGTAGCTCCTTTCGTTTCACTTTAATCGCAATGAAATCGCTATGCGAATAAATCTTTTCACGATGAAATCACTGCGTGATGAAATCCTTGCTTTGCAAGGGTGATAAGTTAGATAATATTTATAATTATATTTGATTTAGAGCTTGCTCTAGGTCAGCGATTATGTCCTCTGCGTTTTCGATACCAACAGATAGACGGATTAGGTTATCTGCGATACCGATTGCATCAAGGTCAGCCTTGGATAATTGGCGGTGTGTTGTTGATGCTGGGTGTAATACACAGCTTCTTGCATCTGCTACGTGGGTAACAATTGCAATCATTTTTAGCGCTTCCATAAACTGTGAAGCCTTTTCACAGCCACCCTTT
>JAGAJV010000152.1 GCA_017625915.1 Clostridia bacterium | reverse complement strand
TTCAAAAAATGTACACCTAAGCATATCCCAAGCAAACAGAATTTTCAAAAAGCTAACAGGCACATCAATTCACAACTATATTTTGTCAAAGCGCCTTGTACTTTTTAAGCAAAAAATAAGCGAGGGCAAAAGCGCCCTTAATGCCTGTCAGGAATGTGGCTTTTCCGACTATTCTTCATTTTATAGATTATATAAAAAACGATTTGGTGCTTCACCAACGGCAAGGGTATAGGATATTAAGCAAAATAAGCTTATCATTTGTGAAGCAATACCATTACAACACACTCACATTTTTACTATTCATTTTTCATTCGTAAAATTCGTTAGCTTTTAGTATGTCGAGAGCGCCATATCCTATCGTGCATATCCCACTGTAATTAATATAAATATAAAGCAAGAGGCTGACACATTAAGAAGAAAAGACAGAAATTCGCTTGAATTTCTGTCTTTTGTTATTATTTAGCTTAAATTTGCTTGTAATACAAGACTTCTTAATGTGTCGGCCCCTTTTGTTTTAAGCTAATACCTCTATAATAAGCTTCATACCAAGCTCAAGGCCTTGGCAAAAATAATCTTCTTGATAGTAATAATTTAATTCACTTAAAAGACTATCATATTCCTCTAATTTTTCATTCTCCACTATTTCTAATAGCTCTTCCCTTTTTTGGCTCAAAAGCTCTCTAGTTTTTAAAAACTCATTATTTTTCAGCTTACAATTTTCAAACGGATAGATTTTTCCGCTAAATAACGCTTTAATTGTTTCTTTCATAATTGGCTCCCTTCTATATGATTGATTATAGATATATTTTAGTATTCATTTGAATACATTTCAAGTATTTATTTGAATACAATGATAAAATCTACTTAATGAACAAAAACTACCAGTATAGTGAAAGGTGGCAATTATGCATTATTACCAAAGAATTAGAGATTTAAGAGAGGATAACGATAAAAAGCAGGAAGAAATTGCATTGGTTTTAGGAATAACAAGACCTCAATATCATCTTTATGAAAGTGGTAAACGAGAAATGCCAATGCATCTTTTTATGAAGCTTGCCAAATTTTACAATGTCTCCCTTGACTATCTTTCCGGCTTGATTGACATACCAGAAAGATTAGACAGAAAACCTAGTAAATAATATGCTTAACAAAAAATCCGCAAATGCGGATTTTTTGTTATATCAGTCGTTTGATGCGTTCCAAATTACAGGAAGCTCTGAGTTATTCCAGCTTTTGCTCCAGTCTGCCGGCTTTTCAGCTGCCTCGCATCTGATTGTGCAGGTCTTTAAGCATCCTTGGAATGCTGCCTCTCCTATCGCGCCTACTGAAAGTGGAATAAAGATTTCTGTAAGTGATGTACAGCCATTAAATGCAAAGCCACCAATCTTAGTTACGCTTGTTGGGATAACAACATTCTTTAAGCCTGTGCATTTTGAGAATGTGCTCTTGCCAATTTCCTGTACTCCGTCAGCAATTATAGCAGTTTCAAGCGCTATGCTATCTCTGAATGCGCCCTCGCCAATAACCTTTACGCTTGCTGGAATCTCAATCTTGGTTAGCTTTGCAGAGCTTGCAAAGGCATACTTACCAAGAGTTAAAATGTGGCTTGGAATTGAATATTCTACAAGACCTGTGCCATAGAATGCGCTTTCGCCAATTGCTTCAATATTTTCGCCAAGCACTATTGTGTCTAGGCTTGAACAGCCCTTAAATGCGCCCTTGGTAATTTCCTTTACTGATGCGTTAATTGTTACGCTCTTTAGTGATGTTGCATTTGCAAATGCGTATTCACCAATTTCCTTTACTGTTGCAGGAATTATAATTGATTTTAAGCCGATGTTGCCATAGAATGCGTATGTTTCAAGCTTTTCTACATTTGCTGGGATTTCAAAGCTTTCGCCCTCGCGTCCCGGCATATAAAGAATAAGCGTCTTTAAATCCTTTGAATATAAAACACCGTCAAGTGATGCATAATCAGGATTGTTTTCATCGATTACAAGCTCGTTAAGTGATGTACAGCCTACAAACATATCCTTACCAAAGGTTGTTACGCTTGCAGGAATTTCAATTGTTTTAAGTCCTGTATAGCCATAGAATAAGCCGTCGCCAACCCGGCTTAAGCCCTCATTCAATCTAATTTCCTCAATTGCAGTACAACCGTTAAATGCTCTTTCGCCAATTGCTGTAACTGTTGACGGAATACTGATTTCAGAAAGTGATGTGCATTGTGAGAATGCATTTTCGCCGATTAATTCAATACCGTTCTTAAGAGTGATTTTTGTTACCTTTGCACACTCTCTAAATGCGTGAGCACCAATTTCACTAACTCCCTCCGGCACTGTAATTTCCTTCAAAGCGCTACACTTATAGAAGGTAGCCTCGTTAATTACAGTAACACCGTTTGGTATTGTAATGCTTTCAAGAGATGAGCAGCTTGCAAATGCGTATGCGCCAATTTCTGATACCTTAGAAGGAATTTCTATTGATTTTAACTGTGAACAGCTATGGAATGCATATGCGCCAATAGATGTATATGTGTCCGGCAAATATAATTCAGCAAGTGCTGAACAGCCATAGAAGGCTCTTTCGCCGATTACAGACACTTCCCCGCCAATTTCCACACTTGTAAGTGATTTTAAGCCATAGAATGTACCGTAAGGAATAGCACCGTTTGTAATTCTTAAAATCTTTAGGCTACTTGGAATATAAACTGTGTAGCCCTCGCTTTTTGAGATATATTGCTTTACTTGATATGAGCCTTCAGCCTTTTCGTCACCGAATATATATCCAAAAAGTGTTGATTGTGATGCTACGCCATTTGTATTAAGTGAACCGCCAACAAATGGTAAAACCAGCTTTTCAAGCTTAACACATCCAGCAAACGCACCCTTACCAATCTTCTTTACAGAATCAGGCACCTCAATTGACTTTACATTCTTGCAATTCTTAAATGCGCCGTCTAAAATAGCGGTTACTGCCTTGCCCTCGTATTCGCTGGGAATAACGATTGTTTCGCTATCACAGCTACCCACTGATTTTACACTGTAGGTCTTATCGTAGTTTAAGATATACTCAATGCCCTCGCTATTGGCACTTGCGCCACATACCATACATACACCGTCTGCATATGCGTGCTTAACCTTGCCTGTTGATGTTTGACCGAGAGTAATCTCACCACAGAGTGTGCATCTTTCGCCCTCTGTAAGTCCCTCGTTATGACAGTCTGCCTCAACTGCCGGGATTTTTTCAAGCTTGTGTCCACCGTTCAATGAATATAGCACCTTAATTGTGCCATACTTACATAGTCTACATTCTGTAAACTCGTATCCGTCCTCTGCACAGCTAGGCTCTTTAAGAGTTATTGGAGCCTTAAACTCGTGCTTGCAGGCATCGCTTCCTCCGCCATTACTACAGGATGCTAAAACAACCAATGAGGTTAAAATACAAGCTAATGTCAAAATTAATAAACCGATTTTCTTCATAGCTACCTCTCAATTTTTAATTTATAACTATATTTTAACATTTTTATATATTTATGTCAACAGTTTTTATAATTATGAGCAATGTGCAAAAAGCTCGCCATATCATTACTAATGCACTTTAAATAATAATCCCTCAACAAAGGTTGAGGGATTAAATTATTTAGATAATTTTTCAAGAAGCTTTTCGCAAAATTCTGCAACCTCGCTAAGTGCTCCCTTTTCAAATGGGGATTTTAGTCCTGCCATTTTTACAAGGTCGGTTATGCCGTAGTTGCCTGTGCGCTTTGCGTGAGCTATATAGGTTTTTAGTGCCTTATCGTAATCCTCAAGGCTTAGCTTTAAAAACTCAAATGCGATTGTTTGAGCTAAACAGTAATCGATATAGTAGAATGGGCTTTGGAAAATGTGATTTTGATATTGCCATCTTGTACCCTCTTCAATATATTCAATTTCCCTTGCGTTCATCCAAGGACGGAATTTTGCTTCAAGCTCGCGCCATACTGCTTTTCTTTCCTCCGGTGACATTTCTGGATTTTCGTAAACGATTTCTTGGAAATAGTCAACTATTGTGCCATAAGGGATAAATGCAAGAGCAGAAAATAGATGCTTATACTTGTATGCATCTGCTCCGTCGCCAAAAAATTTGTCAATATATTTCCAAGCAAAAAACTCCATGCTCATTGAGTGAGTTTCGGCAGTTTCCATTCCGCCAAGCTGTAATTCAGGTGTCATATCGCTAGCGCCTACATAATATGCAAATGCATGTCCTGCTTCGTGGGTAATTACATCAACATCGGCAGTTGTGCCGTTAAAGTTTGCAAAAATAAAGGGTTGCTTATAGATTGGGAAATATGTCATATATCCACCTGTCCACTTACCCTCTCTTGGCATTACGTCAAATGCATCGGACTCAAACATCATATCAATAAAGTCACTTGTTTCCTTGGACATTTCGTGATACATTTCTCTGCCTGCGTTTAATATTCCCTTTGCGTCTAAAATTGGCTTAGGGTCGTTTTCGGAATAGGTTGCGTCGTCGTAAACCTTCATTTCCTCAATGCCCAGCTTCTTAGCAATAGCATTTTTAAGTCTTGTAACTACAGGAACAATATCGTTTAGTACATTCTCACGGAATACAGCTACCATATCCTTATCGTAGCAGGTTCTTTGCATAATGTTATAGCCAAGCTCCACATAGTTTTTATAGCCGAGCTTCTTTGCCATCTTGTCGCGGTTTTTTACCATTTTATCAAAGATAGTGTCGATAAACTCGCTATTTGCCTTTAGTGTTCTGCCAAGTGCGTTGCAAGCCTCTTTTCTTGTTTCTCTATCATTATCCTGCATATACTTGCGAAGAATACCAAGAGTAACCTTTTCGCCTCTGAAATCATAGGTAAGCTCAGAAACAAATTTACCATACTCGGTTGTAAGCTTGTTTTCCTCCTGCATTTCCTCTAAAATTCTTTCGTCAGCAGTTTTTAAGGATAGCTCCATCATTGTAATAACAAGCGGATTTAGTCCCTTCTTTGCTTCCTCTAAGTAAGGAGAAGCCAAAAATGCTTTTGAAAATTTTATATCATACATTTGAATTTCAGGCAGTGCATTGTTGTAATAGTCCATTTCAGCACTGTAAAATTCGTCACGGCTATTTAAATTTAAGCGAGTATGCGCAAGGCGCACCATTGTACCTAAAAGCTCGCTATCCTTATTGTATTCATTTCTTGCATCTAGTAAATCCTGTGGGCATGTGGCATTTTCTACCTTAGCTAAGCATTTTTCAATAGAAGCAATAACATCTTCCTTTAAAATGCGCTTATATTCCATATCCTTAATTCTTACATAATCCATAAAAATACCTCTTTTTATATATTATCATAAAAATAATAGCATAAATTCGCCCTTGTGTCAAGGCTTATTAAGGTGCTATAGCTTGTGACAGCTTTCTGTTTTTGACATATTATAGTATAGAAGCATATGCTTCAAATATTAAAAAGGACAAATATTAAATGGCGCAATTTACAAATCAAGCAAGACTATCATATAACGATACAGTTACAGTTTCAAATGTGGCTGTGGGCGAGATAGTTGATGCAATTTCCGTTACAAAAACCGCTGTAAGGGACACCTATTCTATTAATGACAGTGTAACCTATATAGTAAGCATAGTAAACTCAGGCTCAGTTAGCTACTCGGGCGTTAGCTTAACTGATAATTTAGGCGAGTATGTCTTTGGCGAGGGCACTCTTGTTCCCTTGGACTATGTAGATGGCTCACTAAAATACTTTATTAACGGTATTTTACAAGCGCCTCTTGAGGTAAGCAGTGAACCATTTCTTTCCTTAACAGGCATTAGCGTTCCTGCCGGTGGAAACACTACTATCGTTTACGAGGCTGGCATAAATGAATTTGCTCCTCTTAATGAGGGTGGACAAATTCTTAATGAGGTAACAGTGCTCGGCGGTGGAATTAATGCTATTAAGGCAACAGAGACAGTTACCGCAGGCGAAGGTCCATCCCTTTCCATTACAAAAGCAATTTCTCCTGTTCCTGTATCTGCAAACGGTCTTGTAACCTACACATTTACAATCAGAAATTCCGGCAATACGCCTATCGTTGCAACCGATAATGCTATAATTTCCGATTTATTCAACCCAATTTTATCCGAGCTACAGGTAAGCTTTAACGGTGCACCTTGGCAAGAGGGCGCAAATTATAGCTACAACGAGGAAAGTGGCTTATTTGAAAGCCTAGAGGGTCAAATAACAGTACCATCTGCAACCTATACCCAAGATGCACAAACAGGCGAATGGACTCTAACCCCAGGCATTAGCACCCTTGTTGTTACAGGAAGAATATAGCGGTCAGTGGCTGGTTTCCCCTATCCCCTGTTCTCTAAATAACAAAAAACTGGCAAAAGCCAGTTTTTTGTTATTTTTTACCAAGCGTATTAAATTTGTATTTATATCCAGAGGATGCGCTCTTCTTAAATACTGTAAAGTATAGAGTTAAGCCAACACCACCAAGAACAAGGATTGAGCCACCCACAATAAGAATCACAAGAAGCAATGTGGATATACCCTTTGTTTCCTCACTTGTTACAGGGATACCCTTTGTTTGTGTTTCGCCACAGCCAACACACTTATTTTGAGCGGTTCCCGCCTTTTCAGCAGTTGCTGCCACCTTTACTGTCCATACAAGGTTGCCGTTTTCGTCCTTTTCCCATTCGTGATTTTTAGGATCTTTAGGAAGGTCTATTTCCTTTATTGCACTGCACTCGTCACAAACCATTACCTTTTTTCCGTCCTGTGTACAGGTTGCAGGAATGGTGTTTTTATTATCTGAGACATACATATGCTTGCCTGTTGCCTTATAAATCTCACTTACCTCATAACCGCAGTGTATGCAGCTAAAGGTTTTATAGCCGTCCACACCACAGGTTGGCTCTACATACTCAAGCGGATTTTGTTCATCCCAGGTATGCTTACCTGTTGCCTTTTGGAATATCCAGTTTGCTGGATTAGGGTCGCTTTGACCACACATACAAACGCCTATGATATGGTAATCATATTCACAAATGTTTTCAAGACTGTTTTTTGTGGAATAAGTATAATCGTGATTATTTTCGTTATATGGATAGTATTTTGTTACCCTTACACTATCACACATTGTACATTTCGTACCCTCATAGCCCTGTGTTGAGCAGGTTGACTGTACAGGCGGGTCAATAGTTACATAGTTATGGTCAATAATGCTCGTATAATTATCAATTTTTTCCTCGCCGCAATGCTCACATTTCATAAAATCGTAGCCCTTAGCTTGACAGGTTGGAGCTACAGTTTCTACATCGAACTTATGATCAAAGAACACAATTGGAAGATAATCAAACTGATGTCCGCTTCCTAAGGATGTAAAGCACTTATAATATTCATTGTATTTTGAAAGTCTTGCACCGTCATATGCTGTGCTTGGATTGCCCTCAATAAAAATTTCCTTTAAAAGACATTCCTTACCACTTCCGAGAGCAAATGCGTAATTACTAATGCTTTTAACATTTTCGCCAAATGTAAGAGATAGCATTGTAAAGTTTTCAAAGGCATTAGTTCCTATGCTATTTGCATTTATTTGCATTCTTTCGATATAGATTGTATTGCCCTTTGTTTGCTGGAATGCACTGTTTCCTATTTTTCCTGTAATATACTCAATACCTGTAACTGTTCTTAGCTTTGGCATGTCTGCAAATACGGTTGCCTCAATATTTTCAATTGACATAGGAAGAATAATTTCCTCAAGGTGAGAGTTGCCGTAGAAAAGGCCCTGAGGTCTGCCGTCCTCGTCGTATCCACCCTTAATTGTCTTTATACCAAGTGGAATTTCAAGCGAGTAAATATCTGACTGCTTTATTCCATTTTCAAATTCAATATATGTGGTTGAGAAGGTATTCAAGGATTCAGCAATATCATCACCAAATATCAAGGTTGATTTTACTCGGATAGTTTTTTCTATGCCATCCTTTCTATATTTTACAGTTACATATGTATCTTTTGCAGACGGATAAAAATATTCCCTTTCCTCATAATCACAACGCATACAGGTTGTTGTATAATAGCCGGGCTCTGTTTTTTCCTTTGTTGTTATAGCCTCTTGCGTTAGCTCCTTATATACTGAATGTCCAAGAGCATTTGATGCTACGGTGTGCACTAAGCCACAAAGGGAGCATTTATAGGTTATTTCTCCTGCCTCAGTACAGGTCGCTGTCATTCCGATTGCAACATCATTATGCTTGCAGGATGCTATTGTATACCTTTCGTCAGTGCCCTTTGTGAATGTATAATTTGAATAAAGCTTGCTTAAATCTCTGTTATAGCTTCCGCCTGTTAAAAATACATTGTATTTTGATAGCTCATTTGTAACAAATGCAGTATCTATCATATCAAGCTTACCGGCCGGCATATCAAAGGTTAGATTTATTCCGTCGTAGTTACCTCTATCCTCAAAAGCATATTGACCTGTTACATTTAATGCTGTTGTATCATTTGTTTTAAAAGCAGCATTTTTAATACCATAGGTTCTTACAAGGAAATTTGCTGTGACAGAGCCGTCTATGCTAAAGCTATAGGTGTATTTTGAATATGTTAAATCGCTTACAATATCAAACAAGCCTACATTTGTTTCGATATTAGTATTTTTGAATAGGTGAATATCAACATTTTTCTTTAAATTAGGAGTTAGTGTAAACAGTGCAGCATCCATAAGATCGGCGCTTGACACCTCACCTGTATGTAAAATCTTACCTATTCCTGAAGAGCTTGTATTTAAAATATGAATACCTGCATTTGTGCCAGTAAATGCAACATCCTTACTGGTTACAGTTAAGCTATATCCATTTAAGTCTATAATTACAAGACCGTTTGTTGGCAGAGCAACAACCTCATCAAGCGCAATGCTTGCGCCAAGTTTAACGTAGTTACCTGCTTGCTTAACGCCCTTTATAAAGTCTGCCTCTGACTTTACATTTGAGCCATACGCTTCATAAAAGGTATAGTTTTGATTAACAGTAAGACGCAAGCCGTTATTTGGGTAAAGCTTACCTGTTTCATCATACCATCCAAAAAGCTGCTTGCCTGTCTGCTCTGTGGCAAACGGCTTTGTTGCCAGGTCGTGCTTTCCTCCCGCCTCAACAGTATATACCTTAGCCACATTACCGTTTGAATAATAAGTGACGGTATATGATTTATTTTCATTGCTGGCTATAATGGCAAGAGTGCAAGCAAGTATTGTTGCCACTATCGCCAACACTATAATAATAGATTTCGCAAATTTCTTTTTCATTAGCTGCTCCTTATATTATAAATATATAATTTTACACAAATATATTGTAGCATAACATAATTTTTTTGTCAATAGTTATTTAGGGGATAGTGGACGACCGTTGGTCGTCAGCGAAATTTGCCTCCGGCAAGCTAAAATGAGCAAGCTCAGCTAAATTCGTTAAACGAGCAAAATTCGCTTTGCGAGCTAAAATGCAAATTTCATTTAGCTTTATGAAATAAAATTTAGCTAATGCGAGTGGATATGAGCATTAATTCAGCTGCGAAGCGTAACGAAGTAATTTAGCTAAAAACAAAATCACAGCCCCTTTACACAAGGAGCCATATTGGTGGCATACTTGCGTGACACTGTCAGCCAATAAAAAAGGAGAGCTATTTGCTCTCCTCATACATTATGTGGTCCTTGTTTTCTTCTCTGGAAATTGCATATTCGCTAGGGTCAAAATTAGGGAATTCCTCAGGCATTGTGGCTTTAATTGCACAAATTGCAATTGCCAATTGCTTATCGTCAGGCTCCTTAGTTGTTAATCTTTGCATCCAAAGTCCCGGGGCAGATAATGCTCTTGTTAGCCAGTTATTGTGCTTTCCTGCTAGCATAATAAATTCGTAGCCAATACCCATTATTAGCGGTAAGCACGCAACCTTGCATACAGACCTTAGCCAAGACATTCCCTCAAACTCAGGAATAAAGATACCAACAACAATGCTTATTATTATCATTACAAAAAGGAAGCTTGTTCCACAGCGAGGGTGGAAGCGAGAGCATTTTCTTGCATTTTCTGGAGTTAGCTCCATTCCACTTTCATAGCAAGCAATTGATTTATGCTCAGCACCATGATATGAAAATGTTCTCTTAATATCCTTCATTAGCGACACAGATGCAATATAAATTATGAAAATTAAAATTCTGATTACGCCCTCTATGCTAGCTTGAACATAGTGGTTAATACCATCTAAATTGGTGTATTTAGTTACAAGATAATTTATTCCGTCTGTTGCGTAGGTTGGCAAAAACATAAATAGAGCTATAGCAAGTACAAGGCCCAAAACTAAGGATATTGCCATTATAAAGCCTGTTGATGCGCTTCCATTATCCTTTTTTTCTGCTTTTTTCGACACTTCCTCGGACTTTTCTATATTTTCGGTGTCGTTATCCTCAGCGCTTTTTTGTAGCTCCTCAACAGTTACACCCTGCTTTTTAGCTTGCTTTTCTAGCTTGCGCTTTGCTTTCTTTTCTGCCTTTTCCGCCTTTTCCTTTTCCTCCAGCTCGTCAATTCCAAGCATTTCTGTGGAATCGCCAAGAGTTCTAAAGGATAAAATCATAGATTCAACAAAGCCAACAATTCCTCTTAAAATAGGAATATTTATCCACTTATGCTTTTCCTTTAATGGATGAAATTCGCTATTTTTAACCTCAACACTGCCATCCTCTTTTCTTATGGCAAGAGCAACGCGTGTTCCGTTTTTCATCATTACTCCCTCAATAACAGCTTGACCGCCTACACTGTTTGGTCTACAGGGAGCACATTTCTTTTCACTCATATTATTCCTTTCTAGCTCTTTCTCTATCTAGATAGCTTTGTAGTATAAGGCAAGCAGACATTTCGTCTATAACGTCCTTTCTTTTTTGCCCTCTCGTATTGGTTTGATTCAGTATTACATGGGCATTTGCGGTTGATAGCCTTTCGTCAAAAAGCTCCACCTTAATTCCGCTGATTTCCTCAAGATGCTTGCCAAAGGCTTGTACCTTTTCGCTTCTTGGTCCTAATGTGCCGTTCATATTAATAGGGTGTCCTAAAACTATAAGTCCAACATCGTTTTTCACTGCAATTTCAGCCACGCTTTCAGCAGTTTTTAAAAATCCTGTGCTTTTTATGCAGCCTGCTCCGCTTGCCAAAAATCCACTGATGTCAGATAACGCAAGTCCTGTTCTTGCATCGCCATAGTCAACACCTAAAATCTTTTTTTGAGCCATTTCTACCTCATATTACGATTGTATTATAAATAAAATCTAAACTTTTTAATATTTTAGCATATAATAATAATTAAATCAATGCAATATTGTAAATTTTTTTAATTAAGTAATTGCATTTTTCTTCTAGTTATGGTATATTATAATTACAAAGATTAAATAAAGGAGATTTACTATGGAAAAGAAGAGTAATGGAATTGTAAAGGGCTTTTTAATCGTGGCAGGCGTTATTGTTTCACTTGCCGGTGCTATTGCTGTTCTATATACAGTAATTAAAAAGCATTTCAAATTCACAATTGAGCTTTGCCCGGATGACGCTGAAATTTGCGATTGCGAAAGCGAAGAGTGCATTTGTGGTTGTGCAAAGGAAGATTCTTGCGAGGAAGTATCAGACGAGGAAGACGAAATTAGCATTTGCCCAGAGGGTTGCGAATGTGATAGCGATGTTCACTGCAAGAAGGCAACTGAAGAGGAATAATTTTATAACATAAAATCACTAGCCATTTTGGCTAGTGATTTTTTTATTTATTAGGAATTCCATTGTAGGAAATTGCGCCAAGACCACTTGCTAGCTGTGTGCCCTGTAAATATACAACGCTTACATTTTCGCCGTCGTCTATAACAACATATGTTGCCATAACAAGCTCTAAATCAAGCTGATTTTCGCCTAAGCCTGTTAGCTTAAAGTCGTATGCACTATATTCCTTGCCAACCTCAGCCTTAATTACAGCTCCCTTATCAAGCGTTACTACATTTCCGTCCTTATCAAGTGGGTTATTGTCGCCGAGATTTTGCTTAGCTCCTGCTACAATACCATAGGAAAGCTTTTTGCCTGTCAAAGCCTCATACTCTGCTATCGCCTTACAATCAACCATATATGATACAACTATGCCATAAGAGCCATCCTCTGGAGTTGAATAGCC
>JAGAJV010000151.1 GCA_017625915.1 Clostridia bacterium | reverse complement strand
GATTTCTGCTCTTAATCTGCCTACCCTCTTGATTTAAGGGGCTACACATTAAGAAGAAAAGACAGAAATTTCAAAGGAAATTTCTGTCTTTTGTTATTATTTGGCTTAAATTTGCTTGTAATACAAGGCTTCTTAATGTGTTAGCCCCTTTGTTGCTTATTAGCAAATGTCTTATTTTGTTAATATAAAATTTGTTGACAATATATAAAAAACTTGTTATACTTATAATATAAAACAAAAAGAGGTATTTTATGATAACAGTAAAGCCATTTTACGCGCTAAGGCCAAATAGCTCGCTCGTAGAAAAATGTGCAGCGCTGCCATATGATGTTATGTCAAGCAGCGAGGCAAGAGAAGTGGTTAAGGATAATCCTTATTCATTTTTAAGAATTGACAGAGCAGAGATTAATTTAGAACAAGGCGTAGATATATACAGCGAAAGAGTTTACAATACTGCAAGGGATACCTTAAAGCAGTTTGAAAGCGATGGAATTTACATAAACGATAGTGTAAAGCGCTACTACTTTTACCGTCAAATAATGAACGGACACGCACAAACAGGTATTGTAGGCTGTGCGTCAATTGACGATTATTTAGAAAATAGAATTAAGAAGCACGAGTTTACTAGAGAGGATAAGGAAATTGACAGAATTAAGCATGTTGATACTGTATCTGCGCATACAGGTCCTATCTTTTTAACCTATAAGGATAATACAGTGCTTGATAATTTAATCTTGTCACAAACAGAAAAAGCGCCACTTTATGATTTTGTAGCCGAGGACGGAGTTCGCCACACAGTATGGACTACCGACAACGAATTTATTGATGCTCAAATTGAAAGCGCCTTTAAGACACTTGATGCTCTTTATATTGCTGACGGTCACCACCGTTGCGCCTCTGCTGTTAAGGTTGGTGTAAAGAGAAGGCAGGAAAATAAAAGCCACACAGGCAACGAGGAATATAATTATTTTCTATCCGTAATATTCCCATCAAAATCACTTGCAATTTTAGATTATAATAGACTTTTAAGAGACTTAAACGGATACTCTTCCAAGGATTTTCTCAAAGCTATATCAGAAAAAATCGGCACTGTTACTGAATATAAGTGTGACGGACCGTATAAGCCAACAAGGAAGCACGAGGTTGGACTTTATCTTGATAACAAGTGGTACTGTGTGGAATTTTACGATAAAATCTGCCAAGCGGACAAAGCAGTTGACCGTCTTGACTGCGCTATTTTGCAAAAGCATCTTTTAAGTGGGATTTTAGGAATTGACGACCCAAGAACTGATAAGCGTATCGACTTTGCAGGCGGTATTCGTGGGCTTAAATACCTTGAGGAAAGATGCGAAAAGGATGTGGTTATGGCAATTTCAATGTATCCAACCTCACTTGAGGATTTAATGGCAGTAGCAGACAGTGGCGATGTAATGCCGCCAAAATCAACTTGGTTTGAGCCAAAGCTCCGTTCAGGGCTTTTAATTCACAAAATTTAAGGAGTGTAAAATGGAAGAAAATAATCAAGATTTTGAAATTCAGGACTCCAATTCTGCCAAAAAGCTAAAGGCGCTTGGCGTTGATATGAACGAAAAAATTCATTCTAGCGAGGACGAAATTACAAAGGGTAATTTGTGGGATAACATTTGGTATCGTTATAAATGGGCAATTATTATAGGAAGCATTATGCTTGTGATTGCCGTTATTTTAATAGTGCAGGTAGCGATGAAAAAGGATGACGATATAAAAATAGCTTATGTGGGCCCTGCGTATATTGCAGATACAGAAACCAGAGATAGCTTAATAAATATATTTTCCTTAATTGCCAAGGACTATAACGGCGATGGCGAAAAAATAATTAATATTACATCAAATGTAATCCTGAACTCCGAGCAAATAACCGAAGAGGATGAGGAGGGCAGAAAGCCTAACGCATCACAGGTGGGGCAAAATCAACAGTATTTAAATACCTTTATTCAACAAATGCAATCTGGCGACTTTACAATTTATCTTGTTGACAGTAAGCTATATGAGGAAAGCCTGAAGGGAGTGTTTGTAAACATTGAGGAAGCTCTTAGTATGGATATACCTGACGAAATGAAATATGATGATTATTCGATTTATCTAAGCAAAACCGAATTTGGCTCATATTATAAGGGACTTGACAAGCTTCCTGACGATACAATTGCTTTAGTTCTTCAAAAAACTGTTTTCGCAGATGAGGATGACTATAATAACAGTATTGAATTTTTAAAGAATATGATTAACTTTAAAGCGCCACAAAATTAAAATGTAAAGGACTGCCTATTTAGCAGTCCTCTTATTTTGGAATAATTTTTCTTTTGCTTTTTTGAATACGCACACACATTTTGATTTAAGAAGCCTCATATCGCTTGCAAAATTCTTGTGGTCCTGTATTAAGCTAATTAAAAACGCAAGAGTAGTTACAATTAAATAAATAGGGCAAAGAAGCCAAAACCATGGCCAATACTTAATTTCGCCCTTGTGCGGTCCAATAGGCATTGCTTTAAAGAATTCCGGAGTGAATATTGCAAGAAATCCGCCTATTGGGTCCATTGAGCCGTCTTGATTTAACGGTCCCCATATGTAGGATGTATTTTTATAATTAGGTATCATATTCCCGTTTCTTAAGGGAATAAATCCAAGCTCGCTTTGGAAAATCTGATTTAAAATTATAAATAATGCAAGAAGCATAAGTCCTGTAGGAGCATTTAATACTCGCTTATAGGATAGCTTATGATGTCCCCAAAGCTGACGGAGCAGAGGAACAGCAAGGAGCATCCAATGGTGATAATAGAAACGAATAATATCGAGATATTCATTAATTTGGTCAACCTTATCAATAGGCTCCTGTGGGTAGAAAATGGCAATTAAGCCACTTATAACGCCAATGTAAAACATATAATCTCTTATATGCTTATTTTTAGAAAAATATAGGAAAGGGAAAAGAGCAATATTCGCACCGCAAATATTAACAAACCAAGAATCCCTTAGCATTCTTGCTTCATCGGTAGAATAGGGCGGGTAATAGCATTTTGTAAAATGCAAAATTAAGCCTACTGCCAGAAGTGAAAATAATAGTATATCCTGAGCCTTTTTACTTTTATTTTTAAACAATAAATATAAATCAATTGTTATGAATGTAAGTAAAAGCACCCAAAAGAAATACCAGCCATTAAACATTTGTATTTACATAATAAAATCCTTTTGTAAATAGATTATGAATTAATTAACAATTTACAAATAGATTTTACCACTAGAGTCGCAAAATGTCAATAAATTATGAATAGAATTTTCATTTTGTTCATAATTAAAAAATCCGCCAAGAAGGCGGACTCTATTTTAAAATAAATAGTTTTTTAGCAAAACGAAAAAGCCGTCCGCTTACGCGAATGGCTTTTTTTGTAAAGGACGGACAAAAAAGATATCTCGGGGAGCTTTTGTATGGACTTGAACCCGTGTATAAAATAAATGCTTTTTGCCCAACGGGAGAAAAACTACCTAAATTATTCATTATTCATTGGCGTCGCGGCTTCATTATTCATTTTTCATTAAAAAAGTCGTGTGTTTAATGAATAATGAATGAAGAATAATGAAAAATGAATAATACAAAAAGAAAAGCCGCTTGCTTACGCGCGCGACTTTTCTTTTTGGCACACCCTTACAAAATAGATCCGTACCACAAGTTTTTTCAAAATCGATCCGTGTTTTTCTGTCGGTGGGTAGACTTACCCCTTGGCGATGATGGGAGTTGCACTTGACCGCTGTCTCCCGGGGTGCTACTCCATACTTGCAAACGAATCTATGTATTATTGTATTGTGAAGTGTTTGCTGAAAAAATCGTTTGTTTCAGGGCAATTGATGACTTTGAAAAGATATTTGTTATTGTCATTTCTAAAAACAATATATGAAAATCCCATCATACTGTAGCGATATCCACGAACACGGAAAGAATAGCCAAGTTCAAT
>JAGAJV010000020.1 GCA_017625915.1 Clostridia bacterium | reverse complement strand
TACTTTCTAAGCTCGAGGTACCACCAGTAGTCCTCTTCGTTTAGGTTAAACTTTTCCATTGCTTTTAAAAGATAGTCAAGTCTTTCCTCTCTTTGTGAGCCACCGATAAGCTCGCCAACACCTGGAACTAGCATATCCATAGCTGCAACTGTTTTGCCATCGTCATTTAAGCGCATATAGAATGCCTTAATGTCGGCAGGGTAATCAGTAACAAACACCGGCTTACCAAATACCTCCTCGGTGATATATCTTTCGTGCTCGGTTTGAAGGTCGATACCCCACTTAACAGGATAATCAAACTTCTTGCCACTCTTTTCAAGAATTTCGATAGCCTCTGTATATGTTACATGACCAAAGTCATTGCTTACTAGATTATTAAGACGGTCAAGAAGTGTTTTGTCAACAAAGCTATTAAAGAATTCAAGCTCCTTTGGACACTCCTGCATTACATACTTAACAACATACTTAATCATATCCTCGGCAAGACGCATATCGTCCTTAAGGTCTGCAAATGCAATTTCCGGCTCCATCATCCAGAATTCTGCTGCGTGACGGGCAGTGTTTGAACGCTCTGCACGGAAGGTTGGACCGAAGGTATATACGTTTGCAAATGCCATAGCATATGTTTCAGCGCTTAGCTGACCTGATACTGTTAGGTTTACGCCCTTTCCAAAGAAATCCTTTGTAAAGTCGATTTTCCCGTCCTCTGTTCTTGGTAAATTTTCAAGGTCCAGTGTTGTCAGACGGAACATTTCACCTGCACCCTCACAGTCACTGCCTGTGATAATTGGTGTGTGAACATAAACAAAGTTTCTTTCGTTAAAGAACTTATGAATAGCAAATGCAGCAACTGAACGAACTCTGAATACTGCGCTAAATAGGTTTGTTCTTGGACGAAGATGCGCTATTGTTCTTAAAAACTCCAGAGTATGTCTTTTCTTTTGTAGTGGGTAGTCCGGAGTTGATGCTCCCTCAACCTCTATCCTTGTTGCCTTAATTTCAAATGGCTGTTTTGCCTCCGGAGTTAATACAAGTGTGCCCTCAACGATAAGTGATGCACCTACATTTTGCTTTGCTATGTCCTTATAGTTATCAAGAAACTCATCCTCAAAAACTACCTGAATATTTGTAAAATAGCTACCGTCATTAAGCTCAATAAAGCCAAATGCGTTGCTTGCACGGATTGTTCTTGCCCAGCCTGCAACTGTAACCTGCTTGCCTGCAAATTCCTCTGGATTTTTGAAAATTTCCTTGATAGTAATTCTTTCCATAATTATTACCTCGAATATTTGAAATAAAATATTTAATAGTATAGCACTAACAATTATATTTTACAATAGTTTTTTATTATTTTTTCCAAAATTTTGTGACTGTATCAAGTAAATCTCTTGCGTTATTTAAAAATTTCATATGTCCCCAATACTCAGGGGTTATCATTCTGTATTCAGGGCTTGCAAAACGGTCGTCAACTAAAAGCACAACGCCACGCTCGTCCTCGCTTCTTATTACTCTGCCTGCTGCCTGTAAAACCTTGTTCATTCCGGGATAGGTGTAAGTGTATGCGTAGCCGTTTTCTCTGGTTTTATCAAAATATTCCTTGATGATGTTTAATTCTGTGCTAATCGTAGGAAGTCCAACACCAACAATCATAGCGCCGATAAGCCTTTCTCCCCGTAGGTCAATACCCTCGGAAAAGCTTCCGCCCATTACGCAAAAGCCCACAAGTGTGACCTCCTTTTTAGCATCAAAGCTATCAAGGAAATCCTTTTTTGCCTTTTCCGACATGCTTCTGCTTTGGGCAGTTATAGGTATTTTTGGATACCTTTCCTTAAATATTTCCATAACCTCGGTAAGATATGAGTAGGATGGAAAATAAACTATATAATTTCCGCTTTTGCCTGCTATCATAGCGCGAATAATGTTTGCCACATTAGCCGCGCTTTTTTGCCTGTCCTCGTATCTTGTGCTGACATTATTTATACAAATTAAGCATTGCTTTTCAGGGTCAAAGGGTGATTTTAGCGACAGGGTGTTTGATTTTTCACAACCAAGCACATCTGAAAAATATTCAAGAGGTGTAAGGGTGGCTGAAAAAAGAATGGTTGAAATACCCTTTTTCATACAGGTATCAAGCATAAACGAGGGGTCAAGACACATAATTCTTAGCTTTACCTCGTTATCTGTGGCTTCGATGTACATTGTAAAGCGCTTATCATAAATTTCGCACACGCTCTTGAGCTTTTTCAAGTTCAGATATAGCTCATTTAGCTCATCATCGTCTTGATTTTTGCTAATTAATCGCCTACAGTGGTCCATAAAAATCAGATATGGCTCAATAAAGTCGTCAGGTAGCTGTGGATTTATATAAAAGCCCCATACTGTGTCGTTAATTTCCATTTTTTCAGCCATTGCAAGCTGATAATAAACCTCAAATTCCTGTAAGATTGACTGACAGGCAACGGTATATGATTCGCTGTGAGGATATTTATTCTGAACATTTAAAAAGTCACTTTTTAAAAGCGTTACGGAATACATTTCCCTTGCTCTGTCGGGTAGGTTATGCGCCTCGTCAAGCAAAAATATAAAATCTGCCTCGGGCTTAATTTCAAAATATCTTCTCAGATATGCCTGTAAATCGAATAGGTAATTATAATCGCACACCACAAGCTCGCACCATTCGGAAAGCTCTAAGGATAATTCGTAGGAGCAAACCTCGTATCGCTCTGCTACCTCGTCTATTAGCTCCTTTGTATAGGTACGGTGATTTTCTAAAAGCTCTAAAAGCGCAACATTGATTTTTTCAAAATATGATTTTGTCCTATGGCAGTATTTTGGCTCGCATTTGCGTCTTTGTCCCGGCTTAAAGCTAACACAGCATTTATCCTT
>JAGAJV010000150.1 GCA_017625915.1 Clostridia bacterium | reverse complement strand
TGAAAAGTTGGAAGAATACATACATTACTACAACAATGAAAGAATTTCAATGAAATTAAAAGGAATGAGCCCTGTGCAATACAGAACTCATTCACAATCAATTTAATATTTATTTTTGTCTAAACTTTTGGGTTCACTTCATTTCGCAGGCGGTTTTAAAATTAAAATTCAATTGTAAGTCCATCGTAGGCAGTAATTATACCGTGCTTTTTCATTTCAGCCTCTAGTGTTTTATGGTCTGTATGCAATGTATATGCCATATGGCTTATAACATACTTTTTAATGGCTGTGTTTATGCTTTTTTTCATATCCAGTATCATATTAAGGCTTGTATGCTCAAATATACGATAGTCACCCTCCACGAAGCCAACCGTTGCATCAAATACCGCAAGGTCAACGCCCTTTTTCCAAATTGCGTCAATTTCCTCATACATTAGCCAACCACCGTCAAGCCCGTAAAACATTCGTTTTCCTTCGTGCTCAATTATAAAATGACAGGTTGGCACTGTGTGGTTACCTCTTAGCGCCAAAATGCGATACTCTCCCAGCTCTATTATATCGTTTGGCTTAGTATCAATAAAGGTCGCACCCTGTGACACTAAATAGCTTAATGTATTCTCATTAAAATGGTCGTCGTGCCTATGCGTATTTAAAATATACTTAATTTTGCTAACATCAACCTTAAATTCCTTAATTGCATCAATCACATATTTTCCGGGGTCGATCAAAATTATATCATCAATAAGAGCCGAGGAATTACGCCTGAATTCCTTTTCCTTGCCCGTATAATCAGCAGCACCAGTGCCTAAAAATAAAATTTTCATAATTTTACCTCACTCGATTTTATATGTCAAGTCTATCACATATAAACGCAAAAAGCAAGTCAAAACGACTTGCTTTTGTTCTATAAATCTGTTGAATCTGCAACAGCCATTGTAATGTATTCATAGTAGGAGTCGCCAAAACCATTATATTTATTCCAATATTCGTCCCATAATGTTATATCAGCTCCTATTTGATAGTATATGTGAAGATTTGAATCCTTGCGTAGCATTAACGGACCGCTAATTTCCTTTACTGTGTTTGGAATATAAATATTTGAAAGCTTTTTGCAAGCGGAAAAAAGATATGTGCCTAAATATTCCACACCGCTTGGTAATATCATTTTAGTTAAGCTACTTCCACTAAACGCATAGTCTTCAATTCTTTTTATAGTATTTGTTAGCTCAATTGATGATTTTCCATAACCGTAAAACGCATTTTTACCTATGACTGTTACCGGATAGCCCTCGATTAAGCTTGGAACATTACCGTCAGAATTCGCACCTGATGTAATAGTAACTTCGTTATCGTTTGTAATTACATATTTTAAGCCGTTTTCAGTAGCACCAATCTTTTTTATATTAAAATAAACACTTACATACCAGCTAAAGTAAACCTCCCAGCTATCAGGGATGCTTTCGCCCATATAATAAATATGGCAAATTGTTGAGCCTACGCTGAAAGCGCCGTCTTTAATTGTTGTAACGCTCGTTGGGATAATTACGCTTTCTAATGCTGGGCAATTTGCAAATGCAAAACTACCTATAGTTGTAAGTCCGTTTGGCAAAACAATACTTTGTATGCTTTCACAATTTTGAAAGCTTAATTCACCAATAACCTTTAATGTGCTTGGTAGAGTAACGCTTGTAAGATTTACACTGCCACAAAACGCACCACCGTGAATAACAGCTACTCCCTCTGGAATATTATAGCTTGCTTGCGTGCTTGCATTAGGATATAGAACAAGCAAGGCGCCATCCTTAGAATATAATACACCGTCTATAAGCTTATATGCTGAGCAACCGTCCTCAAGAGTAATTTTTGAAACTGAAGTACAATACGCAAATGCACAGGTGTCAATATAGTTTATTGATTTTGGAAGATTAATCTCCTTTAAATTAGCTTGCATAAACGCCCTGTTTTGAATTTCCACAAGTCCTTTTCCAAAATCCACATAAGTTAAGCTTGAGCATTTAAAAAACGCATATCTTCCTATTGATTTAACGGTATCCGGTATGTATACCTCTCTTACGGTGGAATGCTCTTGGAATGCAATAGCATCAATATAGGTTACAGGGTATCCACTATATGTGCTTGGAATTACAATTATTTCCTCGTCTATAGTGTTTTCATTTCCTGTTATGGTATAGGATTTACCGTCGCTATTTATTGTATATGTAAATGGAATAAAGCTTTCAGGACATTCATTTACTACATAAACTGTACATTTTTGATTGTCCTTGCAGCTTTCCCACGCGCTACTCCAATTACTTGTATCTGCTTTAGTATTTCTATAAATTACTGCATTTTCGCTTCCACCACAAATCGCACCGTTTATATTTTTAACGGAGCTTGGAATATAAATTGCTTTAATTGTAGAGCAGCTAGAAAATGCACTTGCATCAATTTCTTCAGTGCCGTCTGCAAAGGTAATATATCTGATTTTTGAGGAAGCAAAGGCATTTTCACCTATGCTGTCAACATTTTTTGGAATAGTAAAGCTTTTAATTGCAGTTCCGTTAAAAGCATTTTTGCCAATGCTGGTTAAGCTATTTGGGAGTGTAATATCATAAACAGAGGAAACGCTACTAAATGCTCCGTCTTTAATCTCCGTTATTGTATTTGGTAAATGAATTTTATCTACCGATGTAATAGACGAAAAATTACCGATTTTTGTAACAGGGAAGCCTTCGTATGTGCTTGGAATAATTAATTTATCAATATTAATATCACCTTCTGCATATGCAGTGTATGAGCATTTATCCTCATTAAGCAGATATGATATTTTCTCGTTTATTCCCTTTAAATTTCCACAATATGTACAGCAATCATTTACAAAATTGTGCTCCTGTGTGCGAATTATCTCTTGCTTAACTAATGCTTTACCACAATTAGAGCATACCTTGCCCGTGGTTAAGCCTACAGATGTACAGGTAGCCTCATAGCCTAAAATATCACTCTCAGTACACTTGCCAAGAGGAAGCGACACAGCATTAACTAAAACCTCATTACATTCAGAGCAAACCACCTTGTCAGAAAGTCCGTTTTTAATACAGGTTGAGGGATATCCCTCAATGATTTTTTCTATATGCTGACCGTTTGATTTAATTATTTCTTGCTCTAATAAAACAACATCACAAACCAAGCATTTTTTACCGTCAGTTAAACCGTCTCTAATACAGGTAGCATTGTACCCCTTTATAATTTCCTCGGAATGTCCATCTAGCGGTATTACCTCTTGCTTTTTTAGAGTAATGCCACATTCTGTACATTTTATACCGTCTGTCAAGCCCTCACTAATACAGTTTGCAGGAGTGCCTTTTATAATTTCCTCAATGTGCTTTTCGCTATCTATAGGAATAATTGTCTGTTCCTTTAAAACAGTATTACAAATTGAGCATTTTTTGCCCTCAGTTATTCCAATTTGACTACAGGTCGGAGCATATCCATCTATTATAATTTCCGAATGAGGAATTGTAGAAATTGAACGAGCTTCACTTTCACCACATTCGCAGTACCGTCTTTCAATGCCTGCCACAGTACAGGTAGGCTGAATTTCTATTGTGTAACCCCCAAAGGAATGTGTATGCTTACTAAGGCTTACTATTAATACAATAGATAAAACAACAATTGCAAGTGATAAAGTGCCAATTAAAGCAAATAAACCAATCCTGTTTTTATTTTTGATTGCCGTATCCCCCTGTAAAATATCCGTAGGAGTGTCGATATTTTCTTCCTTAGTTATTGTAATAGGCGTTTCTGATATATTTACGTTATCATCTACTAAATCATTTAATGATATACCAAAGAATTCTGAAATTACCTTTACATTATCAATATCGGGAGTAGTTATCCCTGCCTCCCATTTATATATTGCTTGTCTTGATACACCAATTGATTTGGCAAGCTGCTCTTGGCTTAAGCCTCGTCTTTTGCGTAAGAGCGAGATTTTGTCTGAAATACGCATTTTGTGCCTCCTGTGTTTGCTTTTCTGATAAGTCAATTATAGCACAAGGGTGCAAATTTCACAAGATATCAAAGGTTACATTTTGTCAATTTTGGTTTACATTAACATTTTTCTCTGTATAAGCTCCTATATAAAGAGGCTACGGAGTAACTTTTTTGCAAAAAGCATTGAAAAAATTCCTTTAGTGTGCTAAAATAACCGTAGTTTTTGTTTTAAGGAGAGAACAAAAGCTAATAAATTCTAGGAGGCGACCCTATATGGAAAGAGAAGTATGGGTGCAATTCTTCAAGGAAGGATTTTTTGGCTATGGCGAAAAGGGCAACTTTAGCTATTGGTCACTAGCACACTTTATTCCACTCATTCTTTACGGTGTTGCAATTTTCTTAATGTTCCGTTATAGAGAAAAATTAAGAAATTGGAAGCACGAGGAAAATTTTAGATTTATTTTTGCAGCAGTTATGCTGCTTGCAGAAATGTCTTATTTCTGGCGCCTGCTTTATGTAGGAAGCAGTAACCCGGACGAAACTAACCTACTTGATAAGCTCCCACTTCAGGTATGTGAATGGACCTGTATTTTAGCAATCTTTATGATTACTAAAAAAAGCAAATGGATATATCCAATTTGCTTTTATGTATGCTTAACAATAGGAATTTTCCCACTTTTAACACCATCCGTAATTGTAACCACAGGACCAACATACTTTAGATACTACCAATATTGGCTGGAGCACATCCTACCACCGCTTGCAGTATTCTATATGACATTTGTTCACGGCTTCAGACCAACTAAAAAGGGCATTATTCCTGCCACCTGCTTTATGGGCGTTTTAGTAGTTTTTGCATTAATTTGCAACGCAAATATTGAGGGTGCAAACTATCTATATATAGCCAAGGGCACATCAGCAGGCGGCGGAAAATCCTTAATGGACCCAATCTACGATTTAGTAGGCGGAAGTCAGCCACTTTTACTGCTTCTGCTTGCAGTCTAGGTAATCATCATATTCTTTGCTGCTTATTATGCACATATAGGTATAATAAAGCTATACGAAAGGTGCCAAGCTAAAAAAGCGAAATAAAACTAAAGGCTAACCTTGAAAATAGGTTGGCTTTTTTATTACCATATATTACAGGTGGATTTTACCCTACCCTGTGTGGTATAATTAAGAGGTACTTTTGCTAGTACAAAAAGAAAAAAGGAGGATTTTGTAGTATGAAAAAGCTACTTGTAACACTATTAAGCATTGTCACATTAATACTGGTATTTTCTGTAAGCGCCCTTGCAAGCGGTGTAACACATACCGTTGTGCGTGGAGATAGCCTATGGAAAATCGCAGTCAAGTATCAGGTCGGGTTAAGTGAAATTAAGAGTGCAAATCCTCAAATAGCAAATTACGATTTGATTTATCCCGGACAGATAATTAATATTCCGTCAACCGATAGCTCAGTTGTCAATTATGAAAAAGAGGTTGTAAGGCTTGTAAACCAAGAAAGGGCAAAAAACGGTCTTTCATCTCTTACATACGATTGGGAGCTAAGCCGAGTGGCACGTTATAAGTCACAGGATATGAAGGACAATAATTATTTTTCACACACAAGCCCAACATATGGCTCGCCATTCCAAATGATGAAGAGCTTTGGTATTACCTATAGAACAGCAGGTGAAAATATCGCAAGAGGCTATAAAACACCTGAAGCAGTAGTTGACGGCTGGATGAATTCAAGCGGACACAGAGCTAATATCCTTAATTCCTCATTTACAAGAATAGGCGTAGGCTATGTATCTAACGGACATTATTGGGCACAAATGTTCATATCTAAATAATTATAACCCGCACGAAAGTGTGGGTTTTTTGTTGACTTGATACTAATATTATGATAATATTATAATATCAAATTAAAAAGGAGCAAATTATGGAGAGGACAAAGAAAATTCTAAATAAAATATTCCCCTATTCTGTGCTTTTGGCAATTTCCATAATTGGCACATATATAGTTTTTTATGATGGCTTTGCGTGGGGAAGTGACTTCCAGTTTCACTTTTCAAGCATGCTTGATAAGTATAATACTATCTTGGAAAATGGCTCATTTAGTGTAATAAGCGGCAATTTAGCGCTAGGACTTGGTGTTGGTAACGGTCTTTTTTATTCCCCCTTATCACATATTATCCCTGTGCTTGTAGCGCTAATTCTAAAGGTCCTTGGCATCTCTCTTTTGTCTGCATTTAAAATTACATTTGTGTTAAATGTATTCCTATCAGGCGTATTTATGTACCGCTTTGCAATGCACTTTACAAAAAGCAACAAAATTGCATCACTTTTAGCCTCTGCTACCTATATTTTATACCCCTATAGGCTTTTTAACGCATTTTGCCGACTGGCAATTGCCGAAGCATTTTCATTCTTGTTTATTCCTCTTTTCCTAATGGGGCTTTATGATATTACCCATATGGGAAAGGAAAAAATAAATCTAATTCCATTTTGCGAGGTTATTTTAGGCGGTGCGCTTTTATACCTCACCCATAATATAACTGCACTGTTTGTCTTTATTATCGGTATAATTTATTTAATTGCAAATATAGGTAAGCTAATTCCACTTCTAAAGCATAAAAAATTCATTTTGTGCGCCTCTGTGTCTGTAATTTTGCTTGTTGGCATTACATCTATTATGCTGTTTTCACAATTTGAGCTAATGAATACAGGACTTTATAACCTTACAGACGAAATAAAAATGTGGACAAACCCCGAAAAGGTTGCATCACGAGGGGGCGAGGAATTTAGCTTTTGTGGCTTTTTAAATATCTCATTTTTAAAGGGCAAGGGCATAAAAGCGTCCACCCTGTATTTAGAAATGCTATTTTATTTCCTTGGCTGTGCACTATTTACAGTAAGCGAGGCTTTACTTAAAAAGGTAGAAAAGCTAGGAAATTATACACCGTTTATTCCTTGCGTTTTGTTATTTGGCATACCTACTATAATTTTGCCACGACTTGAAGTTTATTTTGGCTTAATTGTATTTTTCCTCGTATATCTTTTTATCTATTACACTAAAGAAAAGAGCGAAAAGCCACAAAAGAGAATATATAAGTCTGTGCTGTTTTGGTTTTCAATTGGCGTAATTATTGTAGCCTTCATATTTATGGAGCTTGGCGAGCTATGGCTATATATGCCAAAGCTGCTTCGCAATATACAATTCCCATGGCGCTTATGGTCACTTGTGCAAATTTCAGCCTCGATTTTAGTTGGAATTATATCAAATTATCTTGGCACAAAAAGAATTTCATATATTGCTTTTGCTTGCGTTGTGGGCTTCCTTATGGTATCAAATCAAGCACTTGTTGAAAAAAGACTTGCGCATTATGAGGGCAAAAGATGGGAAGAGGGAATTAATGAGGAAATGTACGAAACGCACTCCTCGATAGGCTTTAATTCCGAATACTGCCCGCAGGTATTCTTCGATAAAGCCTACAGGTCAAATTATCAAAAATCACTGTATTATAAAATCAAATATGTAATACCCTATGACTTTAATTATGATAAATATTATTTTTATCAGCCTGTAGCCTTAGACGGAAACGGAGCGATAACTGTTAATTCTGCGTTTGCGCCGAATTACGAAATGGAGATAAAGGCAGAGGAGCAAATTATAGTCCAAATGCCACTTATCTATTACCCGGGCTACAAAATTAATATAGAAAATACCGAAACGAATGAAAAAATAAAGCTAAACGGCGAAAATATTGACGGCCTTGTTGCTTTTACTCTTAATAAGGGAAGCTACAGTGTCACAACTGAATACGAGGGAACAACGCTTCGCAAAACATCCGTCGTATTTACAGTAATAAGCTCACTTGCAGTTGTATCGGCAATTGGCTACGAAATCATAACAAAAAAGAGAGAGAAAAATGGAAAAAACTCTTAAAATTCTTAAAAAATTAATCCCCTATATTATAATCCTGTTTTTTACACTACTGGGCTGTAATTTAGTATTTTATAAGGGACTGCCAATAGGCGACGATTTCTTTTATCATTTGCCAAATATTTTAGATAAGTATAATACAATTTTAGAGGGACACTCCATTAGTGGTATCAGTGGTAATTTAGCAGGGGGAATAGGCTCGGGCGCAGGACTGTTTTATTCACCGCTTTCCCATATAGCTGTAGTAATAATTGCATTAATTATTAAAATATTCGGTCTAGGCATTATATCTGCATACAAAATCGCCATAGTATTATCCGTGTTTTTCTCGGGCATATTTATGTATCGCTTTGCTATGCACTTTACGAAAAACAATATTATAGCATCAATTCTTGCATCAGCCTCATATGTTTTGTATCCATATCGCTTCTTTGATTTCTTTTGCAGAGGAGCGTTTGCAGAGGCGTTTGCGTTTTTGTTTATTCCACTGTTTTTAATGGGTCTATATGATATTGTCAATATGGACGAGATAAAGGTACTTCCCTTTGTAGAGGTAATTTTAGGCGGAGCATTATTATACCTAACTCACAATCTGACAGCAGTATTTGTATTTATAGTAGGGCTTGCTTATCTAGCTATGAATATACATAAGCTAATCCCACTTTTAAAGAAAAGAAAATACATTATCTACGCATCTGTATCCGTAATTTTACTAATTGGGCTTGCATCAATACCGCTATTTTCTCAGCTTCAATTAATGAATGAGGGTATTTATAACCTTACAGACAGAGATAAAATGTGGACCTCGTACGAAAGTGTAATTTCCCATATAGGCACAGAATGGGGCTCATCCGGCTTTTTAAACGACGACTTTTTAAGCCTATATGGAATTAGTGGCTCATCACTTTATACAAGCATATTAGTCTATATAATTTCCTGTGTTGCCTTTGTTGTATGTATGAAGCTTTTAGCTGGCTTTAAAAGCTTAAAATATTGGGATGTGTTAATTTCAGCAATACCTCAAATTATAATTGTAGTCCTTGTAAGACCGCAAAGAGAGGTTTATTTTGGCGTGCTGATTTTCTTAGCGCTTTATGTATTCCATTATTGCACAAAATGTCAGGATGAGGAAAAAAACAAAATTTACAAAAACACTTTATTCTATCTTTCCATAGGCACAATTTTAATATCATTAGTAGCTATGGAAATGAAGGAAATGTGGAAAAATGCACCTGATATTTTACTTAACATTCAATTTCCCTGGCGACTATGGGCGCTTGTTCAAATATCCTTGTCAATTCTAGTGGGACTATTTGCAAGCTATTATGCCAACAGAAAAAATGTAACCTGCCTTTTAATAATTTTTGTATCTCTGCTTATGGTAACAAGTCAGCATTCTATCGAAAAGCGAGCTCAGTATGAAAACGATAAGGATGCTACTTGGGTTGAGGAGATAGACAGTAGCTATTTAGACAAGCATTCAGCCCTGGGACACAATAAGGAATATTGCCCACAGGTATTTTTTGACAGTAGCTATAAGCCTAGGCACCAAAGCTCGCTATATTATCAAGTAGGTAATGCAATAAAGGGCTATCAGACAGATGATTATAGCATAAAGCCTGTATTTTTATGGGGCAGTGGCACTATTACAGTAAATTCTGCATTTGCGCCCGCCTATGAAATGGAAATAAGCGCATACGAAAACGGATATATTCAAATACCGCTTATTTACTATCGAGGCTATAAGATTATACTTGAAAATAAGGAAACGGGCGAAAAAGTAAAGCTTAGAGGCGAAAACACCGACGGCTTAATTTCCTTTGATGTACCAATGGGCGAATATATAGTAAAAACAAAATATGCAGGCACAGTTATGTATCAATTATCCGCAATATATACGGTGTTTAGCATAATTGTAATTATGGGAGTATCAGCATATGAAATAACAAGGAAAAGGAGGGAAAGCCTATGCCAATGCGAGGTAAAAAAATGAATTTAGCCTTTGGGCTAGAGGTAATTTACGAGGATGCCGAGTTTGTAATTAGCGATAAGGACAAGGTTGGTATCGTTGGCGTAAACGGTGCAGGCAAAACCACACTTTTTAAGGTGCTGCTGGGTGAGCAGGAGCTGGATAGTGGCAGTGTAAATATAGGTAACGCAGAAATAGGCTATCTTCCGCAGGAAATAGTAATTGAGGACGAAGCTGAAACCGTATGGGACTATCTTCGTGACGGACGGCCTATAAGGAAGCTTGAAAATGAGCTAAACGAAATCTATGTTAAATTAGAAACCGCTGAGGGCGAGGAGCAGGAAAGATTAATTAAAAGAATGGGCAAAATCCAAGATAGACTTGAATACCTTGACGTGTATGACAGTGAGGACATTCTTTTTGATTTAATAAACGAGGTAGGCATTGACCTTGATTTGCTGGAGCGCCCTATGTGTGAGCTTTCAGGCGGACAAAAGTCTAAAATGGCATTTACACGCTTGCTTTTTTCAAAGTCGGAAATTTTACTTCTTGACGAGCCAACTAACCACCTTGACGCAAGCACAAAGGAATATGTAACCAACTATTTAAAGAATTATCGTGGAATGGTGCTTATAATAAGCCACGATGTTGAATTTTTAAATAGAATTATAAACAAAATTCTGCTTGTAGATAAAACAACTCATAAAATAAATATCTACGAGGGCGATTACGGAACATACCAAAAGAAATATGCTGACGAAAGAAAGCATCGTGAAATGAAAATTGCCCAGCAGGAAAAGGAAATAAAAACTCTCGAGGAATTTGTTCAAAGAGCAAAGCAGGCATCTCAAACCAACCATGCACTTAAAAGAATGGGACAGGAAAGAGCACTGCGTCTTGAGAAAAAGCGAGCAGAAATGCTCCAAAAGCTAAAAACCTACAAGCGAGTAAAAATGGATATTAAGCCAAAAAGAGAGGGAGCAAAAATCCCTCTTGAAATTGAAAATATTACCTTCAAATATCCGTCTACCCCATATCTTTATAAGGATTTATCAATAAAGCTACAGGGCAAGGAAAGGTTTTTAGTGGTTGGTGAAAACGGTGTTGGTAAATCAACGCTTTTAAAGCTAATTATGGGAATTTTAGAGCCAGAGAAGGGCAAAATTCGCTATAACGATAAAACAGATGTTGCCTACTATGCACAGGAGCTAGAGCAATTAGACCTTGAAAAAACAATTTTGCAAAATGTAGATAATGACGCCTATACCGAATGGCAATTACGCTCAATTTTAAGTAATTTCCTATTCTATGAGGACGATGTTAATAAAAAGGTGGGTGTTTTATCCCCGGGGGAAAAGGCAAGAGTTGCACTTTGTAAGGTGCTTATGCAAAAGGCGAATTTGCTTATTCTTGACGAGCCCACAAACCACCTAGACCCCGAAACACAAAAAATAATAGGCGGTAACTTCGCACTCTTTGAGGGTACAATTATAGTAGTAAGCCATAACCCCGAATTTGTGGAGCAAATCGGCATTAGCCGTATGCTTATTTTGCCATTTGGTAGAATAGAGGACTACTCCCGTGAGCTGCTTGAATACTACTACGAGCTAAACACACCCGACGAGGAGAAATATTAGCTATCAGCTATCAGCCGACAGAAATCGCGAAGCGACTTCATCGTGCAACGACTTCATCGCAAAGCGATTTAATCCTAAAAGGACATCATTATATAAAAGCCCTTCAACCATTTTAGGCTAAAGAGCTTTTTATTATCCAAGTAAAACATCAAAAATAAGCATTACACAAAAGCCTATTAAAAGCGCATAGGTTGCGCCTCGCTGACTTCCATGCGCGTGAGTTTCAGGTATCATTTCGTCACTGATTACATATAGCATAGTACCGCCTGCAAAGGCTAGAGCAAAAGGTAAAATAGCGCTTGCAAGGCTAACTGCAAAATAGCCGATAAGCGTACCAGCAACCTCCACAAGTCCTGTTAGCATAGCGATTAAAAATGTCTTTTTAGGACTAACTCCGCTTGATAGCATAGGCCCTATAATCACCATACCCTCAGGGATATTTTGCAGAGCGATACCGCCTGCAATTATAAGTGCCTGTGTATCATTTCCTGAGCCAAAGCCAACGCCTGCTGCAATTCCCTCGGGAAGATTGTGTATTGCTATTGCCATTACAAAAAGCAATACCTTGCTCAATTTTTGGTTATTATGTGCTTCGCCATCGTCACCCACCATTTTGTGTAGGTGAGGCACTAATTTATCAATTAAATTTAAGCATAAAGCACCTACGAATATACCTGCAACGGTTATTAAAAGCGCAATGCCTGTTCCGTATTCCGTACCATGCTCAACCGATGGCAAAATCAAGCCTAAAACAGATGCAGAAAGCATAACCCCCGCTGCAAAGGATAAAACAATATCCGAAAATTTATGTGATATATTTTTAAAAATAAAGCCTATTAGTGAGCCAATAACGGTAGCACCGCCCACACCTAAGGCTGTAAGTAAAACTAAATTCATAAAAACCTCTAACCTCTTATTTTATTCTATTATATCATTGATTTTTAACTTTTTCAATGGTATAATATTGTTATTATAAAAACGAGGTGTTTCTATGATAAAAAATGTAATTTTCGATTTTGGTCAGGTAATAATTCATTTTGTGCCTGAAATGATGGTAAGTCCATATGTTACCGATAAGGATGATAAAGCATTAATATGCGATGTGCTTTTTGACCGTCTTTATTGGGATAAGCTGGATAAAGGCGCAATTTCAAATGAAGGGGTATTGGAGCAGTGCCATAAAAGACTTCCAAAAAGATTATGGGCTGTAACCGATAAAATTTACTATAATTGGATTTACAATGTACCCGAAATTGACGGAATGCGTGAGCTTATAATGAAGCTAAAGAAAAAATATAATGTAAGACTATTTCTTCTATCCAACATTTCAAATTATTTTGTAGAGCACGCATACGAGTTTTCAATTTTCACTCTATTTGATAAATGTATATATTCAGCCCCGCTTGGAATAGTAAAGCCAAGCCTTGAAATATTTGATTATCTGTGTAAAACCTGTAATATAGAGCCAAGCGAAGCAATTTTCATTGACGATAATGAAAACAATATTGCTTCCGCAAAAAAATTCGGCTTAAACGGCTACATATTTGACGGCGACGCAAAAAAGCTTGAAGCTTATCTTGATACAATTTTATAATAAAAGCACTCGACAATTAGCGTGTTATCCTTAACGGAGAACACGCATCGAGATAAATCCCTTGCGGGATTTTCGATATACGCCTTTGGCGTTCGATATGTGCTGACGCACTTGATATGTTTGCTTTGCAAACGAGGGATTTATCTCATATCGAATTGGAGCATAGCGACAATATATCGAGCTTGAGCGGCTGGGGTTCCCGAAGCGAAGTATAAGCTTTGGGGTTCGCAGCGAAGCGAAAGCATATCGAGTCAACGAAGTTGACATATCGACATAAGAAAAAACAAGAGCAAGAATAGAAGGATTTATTTCCTTTTACTCTTACTCTTTCTGCTTATAATATAGGTTTAGGCTTAGCCCATTTGCGTTTGAATGGTTAAATGCGATGCTCGCACTTAGCTATGCTTTTAATTTCTCCGCTAAGAACCTCACCTTTTAGCGTCCAGTGCTTTTTGCCATTTGCGCCAAAAAATGACCGCTTGTGCCAAAAATCTTGTAAGTATATAAAAATAATGTTAATATACAAATGGAATAAAAAGGAAAAGGAGAGATTGCCTATGAGTAACGGGGAATTTTATAGTTCAAGCGAGTATAATTCTACAAGCGAATATAGGCATTTTCCTGCCGAAATATATATAAAGCCTAATGAGGAAAATAAGCTTGGTAACGAGCAAGCTGATTTAGGTAAGGAAATAACCACTCTACAACAAAAGGATAAAAGCAAAAGCAAGGATAATTCAAAAGGCCTAATTGATAAAATTTTTAATTCAATAAAGGGTGTAGCTACCACAGCCACAGTAGCGGTAACAGCAGTAGTAGTAACAACAACCCTTGTTACAAATGCACCAAATGTAGAGCTAAAAAGCATTGATTGTGGCGACACATATATTGAATATGAAATGGAGATAAGTGAGCTACAAGAGGACAAAAGCTATTCTATTGTAGTAAGCACCTCAAACGAAGAGGATATAGAAATTGAAATTGAGGGAAATGGCACATACAAAAACAGAATAGAATGCTTAAAGCCTGAATGGGAATATACGCTTTCTCTTGTGTGTCACGATACCGCCCTTGGCGATGTAGCTCATTTTGAGGTAAAGCTTCAAACCATGAAGCATATTGAGCAACAGCCAAATCCACCACCCAAGGACTATACAGGTGCATGTAGTATTGATACAATAGTAGCAAATTGGCAAGCAAACGAGATAACAGTGCCAATTCTATTTGAAAATCCTAACGACCAATATTATTACTTAGTGAAATTATATGATAGCGAGGGGAACGAGCTATCAAAGAAAAAGCATGCTGATAACCAAAGCGTTACATTCACAATAATAGAGGGCATAAACAAATATAATTTGGTGTTTGAGCTTTACGGAGTGGGCGAAGCCGAGGAAAGATTAATCGAAACAAAAGAAATAGGAATTTTAGATTATACCCCACCAAGTGTGGATATTTTAGATGCTACAATAGTTGGTATGGACATAATCCAAATTGATTTTTCAACTGCTAATCTAAATAATGATAGCTCACTTGGCTTTGTTATTACACATAGTAATGGTACGGTCGAGGACACTGTCAGCCTGACAAGCGCTGATATTTCAAGGGGCTATGTGATTATAAATATGGATAAGGGAAATACATTATCCGTTAAGCCAAGCGCTTATGTAAAATACGAGGGAAGCGACTCTGTGCGTGTAATTGAGTATCCGCTGTATGAAAAAGCCTTTGATACAACTCTTATGGTAGAAGCACTAACAGGCTTACACAATAATAGAATAACCTTCTACCCAAAGGGAATATCAAACGGCGCAGAATATGCAGAAATAGTAGCTTCTATAAAGCCCACTGAGCCATATATGGAATACTATTTCAATCAACCCTTTTCAATATATTATGATACCGCAGAGGAAATAACCTACAAAATGTATCTGACAAACGAAAATGGTGACACGCTTTCAAACGAGGTGTCAATTACTGTTGATGCATCTGCTGTAGCCCCTGCTCCCGAATATAATATGATATATTCAAATCCGAGTGATGTGGGCATTACCTATAACGATGACGGTACAATAAATCTGTATTTCGTAACCAACTTTGAGTCAGCGGACGAAAATGTATATTATCAAGTAAGAGTAGGAAATAATCGATACATATCTCGTCAAAAAATACTTGAGGTAGCAAATTTACCAAATGAAACCTATTCAATTGAGTATGATGTTTGTATAGATATAAATGGAAAATCATATTCAATATTTAATTATTATCCGTCAGGCACGGTAAATGAGATTAATTTGGAAAACGGTTATCTTGCGGTATATGAAAGCGCTACTACGCTAAATCTGCAATTTTTCCCAAATTATATGTATGTTGATTTAAACGGTGTAAGAATTGTAAGCTCAAACGGAGAAAAAATTATACTCACAGAGAGTGACTTTACCTATGATGCGGTAAATTTAATATATGATACAACGGTGAGCTTTTTAGAAGCACCCGAATATGTGACAATCTATATAGAAGCAAACGCTTCCTACGGTGATCTTGATAGTGTAGACGACTACAAAGGAAGCTTAACAGCAGCATACGAAATAACAGTGAATACATAAGGAGATATGAAAATGGAAGAAAAAACAAAAAAGAAAAGAATACTTTTTATTGTTGAAATTGCCATACTTGCATTATTCCTTTTAATGGTTGCAGGATGTCTGATTTCAGAGCTTGCTATGCCAGAGTCCTCCCTTGCACAATGGATGAAATCCAATGTTTGGGATGTAAGCAAAACATTAGTTTCTTTAAAAACACATGTACCTGTGTTAATAAATAGCCTTATTTACATAATAATCGTGTATGCAGTGTGTAGAATTATAAGAATAATTTTCAGCGCAAGAATGAAAAGGAACAACCGATCAAAAACCGTTCTTTCTTTACTTGACGGCTTTGTAAAGTATGCTTGTGCTATAGCTATAATTATTCTTATACTAAAGGCGTGTGGCGTTGATACAACTGCCCTTGTGGCTTCCGTTGGAGTTTTAACGCTTGTTGTGGGTCTTGGCGCTCAGCCACTTATTGCCGATATTATAGCGGGTATATTCATTATTTTTGAGGACGAATACCATGTGGGCGAAATTGTAACAATAAATGATTTCCGTGGCACAGTTACCGAAATAGGTATCCGTTCAACAAAATTGCTGGATGCAGCAGGCAACATAAAAATAATCAACAACAGCGCAATAGGCGATGTTATAAACCTATCCCGTGAATTATCTCTTGCAGTTGTGGATTGCGATTTTCCTTACACCGTTCCTGTTGAGGTGGTAGAAAATATTCTGAAGGATAACTTTGAGAATATTGCTAAAAATATTCCTGCAATAAAGGAAGGACCATATTATAAGGGCGTATGTATGTTCAAGGATTCCAATGTAACAATAAAAATTGTTGCAAAATGTCTTGAGGACGATAGATTTCAGGTTGAAAGAGATATGAATCGTGAATATCGAAGATTGCTTACTGAGAATGGCATAGATATTGCATTTCCACAGGTGGTTATCAATTATCCTGAGGAAAAGGAATATAAGGTTTCCAAAAAGGAAAAGAGGGAAGCTATAGAATTTGCTAACGAGCAAAAGGAGCTATCTCAAAATATGGAGGAGCAACAAAGCTAACGATCAAAAAGTAAAGTGGCTGTCACAAATAGCTGATTTATAAAATCAGTTAAGAGTGGCAGCCACCTTTTATGCTAGCTATTTTCGGTATCCTCGTTATCCAATTGGCTAAGTGCCTCATTGATTTCATCCATTATAACCCGTAATGCTTTGTCTGTTGTCATAAAGGGAATACCCATTTGTACAGATTGTGAAATCATTTCGCTATCCTGTGGAGTAATCATACCATTGAAATTGTCAGAATCCGCAGGTGATATATCAATATAGCTTGACTCAGGAAGCTTTCTATCTAGCGGGGTTGACATATAAAAGTCCATATACTGTGTTTCATTACCGTTAACCTCGGGAAAAGCAATGGTCATAATAACACCCCAAGAACGCATGCTGGCTCTGAAGCAGGTGCCATTATCAAAAACGGGCACACCTGTGTCTGAATTTTGATGATCCTCGCCCGAAAGCATATAACCGTTGTTCTTGATTTCTCTAGCCACGGTTAACAGTACATCATTAAGCTCGTCTTGTGTAACACTAACGCTTGGAAAATTCGAGTCATAATTAGTCCAACCAATAATTTTTAAATCCATAATTTACCTCTATCTGTTTTTAATATAATCCTTTAGCATAAGAGCCCATTAGCCTTCCCCTTGAGGGGAAGGTGTCAGCTTGCTGACGGATGAGGTGTTAATGTGAGAAAGAATATCAACACAAACACTATTGAAATTTTTATGTATATCTATGTTTGAATATCGCAAGACAGTAATACCTAAAGAATTCAAAAAAGCATCACGCTCTTGATCTTTTTGCTTCATTTTTTGTCCACCATGTTGAGAACCATCAAGCTCAATGACTATTTTAGCAGAAGCACAATAGAAATCAACTACATATTTTCCAATAACCTTTTGGCGATTTATAGTTTGAGGAAGAGCTTTTAAAAAATCATACCAAAGATGCTTTTCTTCTTTTGTCAAATTTCTTCTTAATTCTTGAGAAATTTCAGTTAGATATGGATTGTTGTTTTTATTCATATATCCACCTCATCAGTCGCTGAAGCGACAGCTTCCCCTCAAGGGGAAGCCATATCGTCTGTTTTAATATAGTTCTTTAATATAAGAAGCCTATTGCCTTTCCTTTGAGGAGATTCCCCTATGAGGGGAAATGTCGCTTTAGCGACAAAAGGGTTCCTGTTCTGGAAGAAAAGGTGTCAGCTTGCTGACGGATGAGGCGAGCATAATTCATACCTCCTTCACCCTACATTCTACGCCTTACTTCCTATTTGTGATATAATCCTTTAGCATTAAAAGCCAGTCAGTTTGAATAAAGTCAAAGCCTTTATCAATTAGCCAGCCCCAGCCCTTATCCGGGTCGTCATGTAAGGAAATATCGTCGGTATGGTGAGCAGAAATAACATCCTTTTCATTATAGACAATGGAGTTGACCCAAAGCATAAGTCCCTTGTCGTGCATTTTCTTAATATATTCGTCACTTAAACAATCGTCACTCTCGGAGGAGAAAAGCAGCTCAGCGCCGATAACATTTACGCCGTTTTCAATTAGCATATCTGTTACAGTGTCCTTATGCCAAATAAGAGGCATAAACATAAAGTCAGGTGCGTATTTTGTAACAGCCTCAAGCGCCTTATCATCAACATAGGTTTTTACAATTACCTGCTTTTCAACCCCACATTTGCGAATAACATTGGCAATTCCCTCGACATCAGTCCAAAACTTATCAACATTTATGTAAGCCTTGTCCTTTAGAAGCAAAAGCACCTCTTCAAGTGTTGGCACCTTGTAGCTTGTAGGCACGGAATCTTGATTTAATAAACGAAGCTCTTCAATCTCGCTTGAATCCAGCTCCCAAAGTGGCTTGCTCTTTAAAAATACATGCTCCATACCCGGATGGAATACATAAAACCTGCCATCCTTAGATTTTGAAACATCAATTTCAACCACATCAGCCCCCTGTGATAGCGCAATCTTATATGCAGCAATAGAGTTGCAAGGGATATTTGCCCCACAAACACCTCTGTGGGCTACTAAAAGCGGTGAGCCCTT
>JAGAJV010000149.1 GCA_017625915.1 Clostridia bacterium | reverse complement strand
TTAGTTTGCGAAACAGCTAAGGCTAAATTTGATGAAACAATCGAGGTTCACGTTCGTCTTGGTGTTGACTCACGTCACGCTGACCAACAGGTAAGAGGCGCTGTTGTTCTTCCACACGGTACAGGTAAGACAGTTCGTACGCTTGTATTCGCTAAGGGTGACAAGGCAAAGGCTGCTCAAGATGCAGGCGCTGATTATGTTGGTGATGTTGACTACGTTGAAAAGATTACAAAGGAAAACTGGTTCGAGTTTGACGTTGTTATCGCTACACCTGATATGATGGGTGTTATTGGTCGTCTTGGTAAGGTTCTCGGTCCTAAGGGACTTATGCCTAACCCAAAGGCTGGTACAGTTACAATGGATACTGCTAAGGCTGTTACAGAAGCTAAGGCCGGTAAGATTGAGTACCGTCTTGACAAGACAAACATTATCCACTGTCCAATCGGTAAGGCTTCCTTCGGTGCTGACAAGCTTGGCGAAAACTTCGCTACTCTTCTCGGTGCTATCATTAAGGCTAAGCCAGCTGCTGCTAAGGGACAATACATTAAGAGCTGCACAGTAGCTTCTACAATGGGCCCTGGTATTAAGGTTAACAGTGCTAAGATTGGCTAATATATTAGCTTTTAAAGCCTCGCTGAATTAGCGAGGCTTTTTGTTATATAAAAATAAAGCACTAGGTCAGCTAACGAGCAAAACGCTTCATTAAGATGCCTAGTGTTTTTATTATTCAAGAGTGTCTTCTTCTGACTGCTCTTTTCTCTTTTTTAAGCCGTATCTTACTGCAACTACTAGCTCAACTATCACTAAAATATGAATAACTAAGTCTAGTATATAGCTTGCATCAAACATAGCAATTGTACCAACTAAAAGTAATACTGTATCAAGTGCAAATAAAACAAGTGATGCTATTAACCAGCCAACCTTCTTTTTAGAGAAAATCCAGCATACCAAGTATGGTATAACGCTTATTATTCCTAAAATGATTGTAACAACCAGTAAAATTGCATCGCCAGATTCCAGATACATAAATCCACCTGTTGCACCGATTGTTAATGTTATATATGATGAGAATAGAAAATACATATCAGCAAAAACCAGTGCAAATAGATTTACTATTGATAGTATAACTACAAGCAATAATGAGTGTCTTGCTCTTGTGTACTTCATTTCCTCGTTTTTCATTACAACATTACTTCTCCAAAGTCCCATTTTGTTTCCCTCCTTCTTATGTATTAAACGCATGCGCGTTACTCTTCATTTATTTCTATAAGCTTAAAAATAAATTTCTTTCGTTTAATTGAAAATACATATGTTTTATTTTCATTACCTTCCGGTATTTTAATTTTTCTTGGCTTTACTCTCTCAAAATGAGCCACAATCGTTATTTTATGTGCATTGCCATCAATCGTTATTTCTTGCATATCTCCGTTTGTTAAATAACAATTATGATTATTGTCAAGATAGCACTGCAAATAAATATAATCGTTTAAAAGGCTTTTTTCTCTTTTAATAATTATTTTTCTTGTATTTTTGGCTAATTCCACGTTGTAATTTGTGTTAAAAAACTTTGCATCAGGGGCGTTTTCCTCGTCCTCCTCTATTCTTCTACCAATAAGACCATAGCATAAACCTATAAGCATTGATATAATTAATAGCATTTTAAAGGCTCCGCCTAATATTAAGAGGTAAATTTGATCATAAAACACCATATCGGCAGCGAACAGGAATAAATCAATGCTAAGGTATGCTACAGCACAAATCATAAATGCAATTCTTTTTCTTGCTAAAATCCAACAAGCGATATGTATCAGTACAAAGCCTATAAGTACTGTTGTAGCAATTAAAAGCAGGTGATTTAAGCCAAGGTTCTGGTATTCTTTATATTTAGAATTAAAGATATACCAAGCGATGTATGATGATAAAAAGAATACTTTATTAGCCGCATTTGGCAACACAACACGCAATAGAGCAACTACAAGTGATAAAAACGCTATCAGCAGATTGATACTGTTTGCTATTTTGTATCTTTTATTGTTTTGAAGATTTTTCATACTATTACCCTAATATAATGATACATTAATTATATCATTATATAAATGAAAAATCAAGATAGATTTAATAATAGCTCCTTTGCCTCTTGTCCGTCGCATATTTCACTAGCATGCTCGACCGCAAAGCTTAGCTGCTCCCTCGCCTTTTCAATTTCATTCTGAGCTATATATATGCGTCCTAAATGTAGTGCATATGATACCCTTTCAAGCAAGGTTTCTTTTTTTAATTTAGGTAAATATGTCAGTGCTTCCTCTATGTTGTTTTTCTTGGTTGCCAGCTCACAGGCTAAGCTTGATAGCTTTGCTTGATTTTTGAGCTTAAATAATGGCTGTTTAATTTTATTGTTGTAATCTAACGCTTTAATATATGCGTCTTCAGCTTTATCAAGCTCGTTTAAATCAATATAAATCAAGCATAAATTATTATAATAAATGTATCTTAAATTGGCTGATTTTTCCGGAATTTTATCAATCTGCATTGTTTCCATTAACATTCTGGCAGTTTGCATATTATTCTTATCAAGCATAAGAGCAACTACATAATTCATTTGATTTACAATATTTTTCGGATTATTTTTATAGCATATATTTAGATACTCAATAATTTGTTGTGGCTTACAGGTTTGCTCAAATTCTGCCATTATTTTTTTGAAGTATTTAATAGAAATTGTATTTACTATTGCTACAAATGCAATAATAGCTATCATATATATAATGAAAATATATATTGGCTTTAGTATTTCAAAATATGCAAACAAAAACGCAAAAACGGCATCAATGGCTATAAATAACCAAGTTAACAATTTTGTATGCTGTATAATCCATTTTGACATAGTACTTCTCCGTTAATATAATATATATTATATGATACCATTTATGATACTTTTTGTCAAGCAACCTACAGTTTATTCTTGCTAACCTGAGGTTTACATTTTGATAAAATAAGGCAAAAAACAAAAAAGCAAGACAAAAAGTCTTGCTTATTTGTAGTTATCTCTTTGAGAACTGTGGTGCACGACGAGCAGCCTTGAGACCGTACTTCTTTCTTTCCTTCATACGTGGGTCACGTGTGAGAAGACCAGCAGCCTTAAGAGCGCCTCTTGTTGTTTCGTCAGCTGTTAATAATGCTCTTGCAATACCGTGACGGATAGCGCCTGCTTGACCTGAGATACCACCACCTACAACATTAGCAACTACATCGTACTTGCCCATGCTGTTTGTTACATCGAATGGTTGGTTCATGATAAGCTTTAGTGTTTCGAGACCGAAGTAGTCGTCAACATCTCTTCCGTTGATTGTGATTGAACCAGTACCTGGATAAAGACGAACGCGAGCTACTGATTTCTTTCTTCTACCTGTTCCGTAGAAATATGGTTTAGCACTTGTATACATTTTCTTCTATCCTTTCCTGATTATTTTACTTCGTAGTTAACTGGCTGTTGAGCCTGTTGGTTGTGGTTTGCACCAGCGTAAACCTTTAATCTTGTAAAGGACTTAGCGCCGATTGAGTTGTGTGGGAGCATACCCTTAACTGCAAGCTCCATAGCAAGCTCTGGACGAGTTGCCATAAGTGTCTTGTACTGAACTTCCTTAAGACCACCGATATAGCCGGAGTGACGACGGTAGTACTTTTGCTCAAGTTTCTTACCTGTTAAGATAGCCTTTGAAGCGTTTACGATGATTACGAATTCGCCACAGTCAGCGTGTGGTGTGAATTCCGGACGGTGCTTACCTCTTAAAATGTTAGCAGCAGCAACAGCTGTCTTACCGAGAGGCTTGTTAGCAGCGTCAATAACATACCATTTACGTTCAATGGTGTTGTTAGCCATAAATGTTGACATTTTTGTTTCCTCCATTAAATTGAGTTTATCTCTTTTTTATTGCTCACATATTATAGCATTTTGTTTTCACAATGTCAATACATTTTTAAAAATATTTTTTGTTTTACTATATATGCTCGCTTTTTCTCTTATTTTCTCTTGTTTTCTCTCGTTTTCTCAAAAATTATTTTAAATAAGGCTAGGCAGATTAGGGGCAGAAATTGTCGTTCTTTTGCCCGATAGGCGTACTTTGTACGTCGAGTGGCAAAAAACGGCAATAATAACACATAAATCAAAGAAAAGCATAGCTTTTCTACCTTAATACAAAAACAGACATATCTTCTAAATAGTAGATATGTCTGTTGTGTTATGATTGTGACCTAATATGTCAGCCTGTCGCTATTTTTCTTGTTTTAGTTGTTTGATACCCTTTTCGGTAAGGATTATGTCGCAGTGGCGGTCAAAGCGACCTCTTGGCAAGCTTGGGCTTATTAGCTCTGTATAGGTGAGTCCTATTGTACAGCCTGTGAATTTATTCATAAACTTATCGTAATAGCCCTTGCCATAGCCTAAACGGTAGCCATAGACATCAAAGGTAAGTCCCGGCACATAGCATACTGCGACGCCTTGGGTTGTTTCGGGATCGTAAATGGGCAAATTCTCGCTTGGCTCTCTTATACCATAGGCGCAGGGGGTTAAATCGCTTTCGCTTGTAACAAAGTGGAATTTCATTGTTCTTTCATCTGTATTACATTTTGGAAAAGCAACTCTTTTGCCCTTTTCTAATGCTTTCTTTAAAATAGGCATAACATCTATTTCTGATTTAATTGGCGCGTACAAAAGAATTATATCTGCATGGCGGAAGCTGACAAGTGATGTGGCAAGCCTACAGATTTTTTCGTCCCTTGCTTCCTTCTCGATTTTTTCTATGCTATCACGCTTTAATGAATATTCCTTTCTAATGGCGTCTTTTTCTCTTTTTATGGGCGTCATAGTGTTTTCCTTTCAGATTGCTAGTTATATATGATGGAAGCTCTTATTCTTTCTCTTGCATCCTTGCCTAAGAGTGCTTCAATTATCTCCAGGGCAAAGTCAGTTGCGTTTCCCATTGCTCGTCCTGTGATTATCTTTCCATCACGGACAACTCCTGCGTTTTGGTAAATTGCGCCCTCCAGCTTATTTTCAAAGCCCGGGTAACAGGTTGCTTTTTTGCCCTTTAAAATACCTCTTACGCCTAGAATATACGGTGCGGCACAAATAGCGCAAATAAACTTATCATTTTCATATGCTTTTTTGATAAAAGCATCAACAACGGGGCTTGCGTGTAGGTTGTCGCTTCCCGGCAGTCCCCCCGGCAGAATAATCATATCAAAATCGTTATTTATGTTGATTTCATTTTCCTGCACATCACAGGTAACAGGAATATTATGTGAGCCATTTACAATTTTGCCTGTAACTCCAACTGTTTTGGTTTCCACCTTGGCGCGTCTTAATAAATCCAATACGCATAATGCTTCAATTTCCTCAAAGCCCTCGGCTAAAAATAAGTAAACCATATTAAAGCTCCTTTACCTTATTGTAAATTTCCTCAAAAATGTCCTCACGTGTGCGAATTTCGCCGTTTTTGTGACAGGTAATTCTTGCCCAGCCAAGCTTTTCGCAGGAATAGAGGGCTGCCTCGTAGCATTTTGCCATATAGGCAGTATCCTTTTCGTGAATATCCATTTTCTGCCCTGTTGCGTCGCTTCTGCTCTTTACAAGTGACAGCGAAATTGATGGTGGCAATTCAAGATAAATTACAAGGTCCGGCTCAGGTAAGCCTAGCTTTGTAAATTCAAAATCCCATAACCAAGAAAGAAAAATTTCCCATTCCTCCTCGGGTAGCTTTGATAGCTGATGCACTGCGTTTGCTGTTGTATAACGATTTGCTACTACATAGGTATCAGGGTCTAAAATATCCTTTTTCCAATCTGTTGCATAACTGATATATCTATCACAGGCAAAAAACATTGATGCTGTGTATGCATTTGTATCTGAGGGCTTATCGCCAAGCTTGCCCTCAAGATACATTTTTACAAATAGCGAGCTGTCACTTTCGTACATTGGGAAGGATAAAATTTTAACCTTTTTTCCCTCGCTTATTAGTTTTTCAACGAGCTTTTCGCTTTGAGTGCCCTTACCACTTCCGTCAAGTCCGTCAATTGCTATAAACTTTCCCATAAAATTCTCCGTTATAATTTATTCGTCGTCTCTTCTCATCATTATTTCACGATATTCGTCAAGTGAAATTAATGTTTCTCTTGGCTTAGAGCCATTAGCCTCGCCAATGTAGCCGCATTCCTCCATTTGGTCAATAATTCTTGCGGCACGCTGGAAGCCAAGTCTTAGCTTTCTTTGTAGTAATGATGATGAAATTTTGCCCTCCTCGGCTGCTATCTTAAGAGCTGAGTAAAATTCCGGGTCTAGATCGTCTGTATCTGCGTCCTCGTCACCATTTTCCTTTTTCTCTGCCTTAGCTAGCTTTGCTGCGTTAGAGTCGATTTGTTGCATTACGCTTTCGTCGTAATTTTCAGTTGAATTTGATTTTAGAAAATCAATTACAGATTGAATTTCGCCAGCTGTTACAAATGAGCCTTGAACACGAACAGGCTTTAGTGCGCCTACTATCTTAACCAGCATATCGCCACGGCTAACCAGCTTTTCTGCGCCCTGCTCGTCAAGGATTGTTCTAGAATCAACAAGTGATGGCACTCTAAACGCAATTCTTGATGGAATATTATTCTTAATAAGACCTGTAATTACATCAACTGACGGTCTTTGTGTACCGATAATAATGTGAATACCTGCTGCACGAGCCTTTTGAGTTAATCTTGTAATATGTCCCTCAATGTCGGGCACTGCCATTTTTAAGTCGGCAAGCTCGTCTATTACAATAACGATACGGGACATTTTTTCAGCCTCGTAGCCCTCGTCAACCCTTTCGTTAAACTCGGTTAGGTTTCTCACGCCTGCCGCTTCAATTGTTTCAAAGCGGTTTTCCATTTCTGTAACTGCCCATTGTAATGCACCAAGTGATTTTTTAGGCTCACATACAACAGGAACAAGTAAGTGTGGAATTCCGTTATAGTTAGATAATTCAACACGCTTAGGGTCAATAAGAATTAATCTTAGCTCGTCAGGCTTTGCCTTATAAAGCATACTGATTAGGAGTGAGTTAATACATACTGATTTACCCATACCTGTAGCGCCGGCAACAAGCAGGTGCGGTGTTTTTTCAATATCAACAAAAATATCCTCGCCCGATATGCTTTTACCTACTGCGCAGGTTAAAATTCCCTTGGCCTTTTTAAACTTGTCTGTATCAAGTAAATCCTTAAGATATACAAAGCTTGTAATCTTGTTTGGCACCTCAATACCTACAGCGCTTTTTCCCGGGATAGGACATTCAATTCTTATGCCCTCAGCTGCTAAGTTAAGAGCGATATCGTCAACCAGGCTTGCTATCGCCTTTACTCTAACGCCTGCCTCAGGGGCTAGCTCATAGCGAGTAACTGTTGGTCCTCTTACTATATCAACAATTTTAGTTTTTACATTAAATTCGTTAAGGGTTGTTACGATTTTTCTTGCGTTTTCCTGTAGCTCCTCACGCACTGCATCCTCATTTTCATCAGCTGATTTGCTCTTTAAAAACTCAATCGGCGGGAAGGAGTATTTGATTTTTGGTTTTTTAGCCTTTGGTTTTTCCTCAACCCTTTTGTCAATGATCTCTGCTTTTTTATCTTCCTTTTTAAACTTTTGGAACAAGGATTTTTTCTCTACAGGAAGCTCCTCCTTCTTAGTTGGCTGAAGCATCCTTTGCACCTCGTCAGAAAGGTGGCTTGATAATGTATCTTCCTTTTCGTCCTCGTTACTTGATTCATTTTCGCTTACATTTTCGACTATCTCATCATCGTCGTCCTCGCTTGCATATGAAGCTTCTTCGTAATATGCTTCCTCAGTGTCGTCGTTTTCCTCTATATAATCTTTTTCCTGCCCATCCTCGTACTTAGGCTTATTCAGTTCAATATAAGGCTCGTCTTCGCTACCTAGCTTAGTTGAGGTAATAATAAGGTCGTCTGTATCCTCGTCCTCGCCCTTTTTCTTTGAATAATCCTTATTTTTATCGTATGGCTTAAGCTGACTTGAGGCTTCCAGCGGTCGAGAGCTTGACATTATCTTGTCCGCGCTCTTATATTTTTTCTTTTCTTCCTTTTCCTTTGATTTATTTAATGTTGCAGTGTCAGTAAGCTCCAAGCTGGAAACATTGTCCTCGTCAAAATCGTCCTCATCATCAAATATATCAACATTTCTGTGCTTGATTTTAGCATTCTTTTTCTTACCCTGCTCTGCTTTTTCAGCCTCTTGTCTTTTTTTGGTTTTGTTATTTGAAATAGCTCTTACCATTGAGGCAGGCGTAATATTAAACATTTGCAAGAACATTAGCGCTAAAACTAAGAAAACTATAATTATAGCTAAAACAGTACCAAGTGATAAAAGCGCATTGGCAGTTAAGCCTCCAAGCACGCCTCCACCTTGTCCCTCGACACCGCAATTATATAAATCACTTATGCCGGTTTTCTGCGCAAGCTGGCTGTTTTTTGTAACAGTAATTATATGCTGTAATGACGATAAGCAGATTACTGCCAATATCGAACAAGCTACGCGTCTTGTACAAATTTTTCTCTTTGTATCATAGTACCACATAATAGCGTGGTAAAGCATAAATATTGGAATGAAATATGATGCAAAGTTTGAGAAAACGCCTCCGAATACATTTTTTATAGCTAAGCCAAAGCCACCTAAAAAGCCTACCAGTGAGAATAGCAAAACTACAAATAGTATGGTTAAAATGTACGGCATTAGCTTATTAATTATTTTTAAAGCATTTGATGGCTTATTTTTTTGTTGTGATTTTTTGTTTTTTGTATTGGTCGGTTTTACTGCACTCTTTTTAATCTTCTTTTTCATTCACATCATCCTTTCTTGACCAAGTATAAACAAAGCTAGTCGGGTAATACTAAAACAAATTGCTCTATTGGTGAAAATAGAGAGCATTTGTAATACTCCCTAAAAAATTGCCATAATAAAGCTATATTTAAGTATTATTTACTTACATATATTATATTAACAGAATTTTTTAAGAAAATCAATAGATTTTTGGCAAAAGTAAAAAATATTTTTGGTGGGTTATGAATTTAAAAGAAGGTAAACGAAAAAAGCTAATATTAATACTGTTTTGTATATTTTCATTTTTGGCTGGGGCTATAAACGGCTTTCTTGGCACAGGTGGTGGAATAATATTTATTTTTATGCTTTCATTTCTTACAAAAAACCGAGCTAAGGACAATTATGCTACCTCTATTTGTGCAGTATTGTTTATTTCCTTGATTGGACTTATATCATATTTTAAAAATTCTAATATTGACTTTAATATAATCAGCGAGGTTGGCTTACCCGCTGTTGTTGGTGGTGTGGTAGGCGCTTTGCTTGTGGATAAAATGCAGACTAAGTGGTTAAACATTATTTTTGCAGGCTTAATTATTTATTCGGGAATAAGTATGCTTTTTAAGTGATTTTAAGGACTATGTGTGAGAAATTGAGGTGATTTTGTGATTACAAATATAATTGTTGGCTTTTTGGTTGCCGTTCTTATGGGCATGGGTGTTGGCGGTGGAGGATTATTTGTAATTTTCCTTACCCTGTGTTTGAATTTTGGGCAAATTTGTGCGCAAGGAACAAATCTTTTGTTTTTTGTATTGTCTATTATAGCTTCAATTTTTGTACATGTTCGAAAAAGAAAAATTTTCTTTAAGCAGGTATTAGTTATGGCGTCTCTGGGTGCTTTAGGCAGTCTTTTTTTCTCCTCTCTTGCCAATCATATAAGCCCTGATATACCGAGAAAAATGCTTGGTGGCTTGCTTATTTTGGGCGGTGCCTTCTCTCTTTATAATTCATTTAAAAAAGAAAAAGAAAAATAAAAGAAAAATAATTTAAAAAAGCTCTTTACAAATGGAAATGTTTGTGCTATAATATCACGCGTAGTCGCCTGCGACTAGGCTTTCGGACAAAGACCAAGCAAATTTAGCGGTTATTCACCCACCGATTGCGTAGTTCATGGCGCTAAATAAAATTTATGAGGTGAAGAAAATGACAAAGCAGGAAATCATTGCTACTTACGCTACTCACGAGGGTGATACAGGTTCACCAGAGGTACAAATCGCACTTCTTACAAGCCGTATCAACAATCTTAACGAGCATCTTAAGGTTAATAAGAACGACCACCACAGCCGTAGAGGTCTTCTTAAGATGGTAGGTCACAGAAGAAACCTCCTTGCTTACCTTGCAAAGGTAGACATTGAGCGTTACCGTGCTATCATCGAAAAGCTCGGTCTTAGAAAGTAATAAAACTGTGCGCACTACGGTGCGTAAGCTTAGCTGTGCAAATATTGCACAGCTAAAGTTTTGTTATAAGACCCTATTTCCCTATTCGTATAGCTTAGCCATATATGGATAGTATTTCAGGCTAAATTTGTTCAAACAGAAATGCGTGACGAGATAGCAGTTAACCAAACGCCGAAGCGTAGCTATTGGTTAGCCCAAAAACACCCTGTTTTCTAAACGCCTTCGGCGTTTGGTTAAATGCTATGTCCTCTCACGCGAAAAAATCAATTTTATTAAAATGGAGGAAAACAAAATGGCAAAAATGTTTACAGAAAAGGTTTTTGATAACTACAAGGTATATGAATATGAGCTTGCCGGTCGTAAGCTGGTTATCGAAAACGGTAAAATGGCAGGTCTTGCAAACGGTAGCGTTTTAGTTCGCTACGGTGAAACAGTTATTCTTGCTTGTGCAACAGCTTCAGCAGCACCAAGAGACGGTATTGACTTCTTACCTCTTTCAGTTGACTATGAGGAAAGAATGTACTCAGTTGGTAAAATCCCAGGCGGTTACTTAAAGAGAGAGGGTAAGCCAAGCGAAAAGGCTGTACTTACATCCCGTGTAATTGACCGTCCAATAAGACCTTTATTCCCTAAGGATTTAAGAAACGATGTTAACCTTTCTTTAACAGTTCTTTCAGTTGACCCTGATTGCTCACCTGAAATTACAGCTATGATTGGTGCTTCAATTGCCCTTTCAATCTCTGATATTCCATGGAATGGTCCTATCGGTGGTTTATTTGTTGGTATGGTTGACGGTAAGATTATTCTTAACCCAACTCTTGCTGAAAGACAAAACAGTATTCTAGAGCTTACAGTTGCTGCTTCTGAAAAGAAGGTTGTAATGATTGAGGCTGGTGCTAAAGAGGTTTCTGATGACGATATGTTCAATGCTATTATGCTAGCACATGAGGAAATCAAGAAGCTGATTAAGTTTATTAATAAGATTGTAGAGGAAATCGGTAAGCCTAAGTTTGCTTATCCATCCTGCGAGCTTGATCACGATATGTTCGACGAAATTTTCGCTTTCTGCGAAAAGGATGTTATGGAAGCACTTGACACAGACGACAAGACAGTTCGTGATGCTAAGATGCAACCAATTATGGATAATATCGTTGCTACATTTGAAGAAAAGTATGAGGATATTAAAACAATTCTTCCAGAGCTTATCTATAAGATTCAAAAGAAGATTGTTAGAAGATGGTTACTTGAGGACAAGAAGCGTGTTGACGGTCGTGGAATGAATGAAATTCGTCCTTTAACTGCTGAGGTTGGTATGTTTAAGAGAGTTCACGGTAGTGGTATGTTTACCCGTGGACAAACTCAGGTTATGACTCTTGCAACACTCGGTCCTATCTCTGAGTGCCAATTACTTGACGGTATTGACGAGGAAACAGAAAAGAGATATATGCATCACTACAATATGCCAGGCTACTCTACCGGCGAGGCTAAGGCTTCCCGTACTCCAGGTCGTCGTGAAATCGGTCACGGCGCTTTAGCTGAGCGTTCACTCGTTCCTGTTCTTCCATCAGTTGAGGAATTCCCATATGCTATCCGTCTTGTTTCTGAGGTTATTTCCTCAAACGGTTCTACATCACAGGCTTCTGTATGTGGCTCTACACTTGCACTTATGGATGCCGGTGTTCCAATTAAGGCTCCTGTTGCAGGTATCTCCTGTGGTCTTATCACAGCTGAGGACGGCTCTTGGGATACTATGATTGATATTCAAGGTCTTGAGGACTTCTATGGCGATATGGACTTTAAGGTAGCTGGTACACATAAGGGTATTACATCAATTCAAATGGACTTAAAGATTGACGGTCTTACACCTGAAATTATTAAGAGAGCATTTGAGCAAACACACGCAGGTCGTGACCAAATCATTGACGAGGTTATTCTAAAGGCTATTAGCGAGCCAAGAAAAGAGGTTTCTGATTTCGCTCCTAAGATGGTATCAATGAAGATTAACCCTGACAAGATTCGTGAGGTTATCGGCTCAGGTGGAAAGGTAATCCAAAAGATTGTTGCTGATACAGGCGCTAAGATTGACATTGAAGACGATGGAAGCATCTTTATCTCAGCAATTGACAAAAATTCAATTGAGGCTGCTCGTGAAATTATTGCCGGTATCGTATTTGAGCCAGAGGTTGGCGCAATTTACAATGCTAAGGTAACAAGAATTATTCCTATCGGCGCATTTGTTGAGTATGCTCCGGGCAGAGAGGGTCTTGTTCACATCTCTAAGCTTGCAAAGGAAAGAACCGAAAAGGTTGAGGATGTTTGCAATGTTGGTGACGAATTCCCTGTTAAGTTCCTAGGGATTGACGAAAAGGGTCGTGCAAATCTTTCAAGAAAAGACGCGCTTCAATAATATTTATACAATTAAAGCATACGGATTTTTTCGTATGCTTTTTGTTCTTGCTTAATAAAACACCCTTGCGTTTTACTTACGCAAGGGTGAAAATTATTTAGTTATAATTTTGTTGTGAGAATTTTCAAGATTTTAAGACGCACCACTATTACCGGCGTTTTATACCACCTGCTGTGGCACTAGAGGAGACAAAGAACCGTCCGAAACCACTGAAAAAGTCCCAAAATAATTGAATTTAACAACGAAATATAGTATAATAGAAGCAGAAAGAGAACGAAAAGGATGAAAGAAAATGCTTCTAAACAACCAAGTAAAACAAACAAGCTTTTACAG
>JAGAJV010000148.1 GCA_017625915.1 Clostridia bacterium | reverse complement strand
TTGATTGGTTTGGAGAAGTCGTTCTCCCCAAGATCCCCGAGAGTGTCCCTGTGCTTACCGTAACCAAGGGACTTATGGATACCGAGGACGGGCAGCTTCTAACATACCCTGAGGTTTGGCGCAGAATGCTTGAGAAGTCGGGGAAAAAGCTCTCTCTTAATGCGATCGGTGGCCCTTGCACAAGCTATGAACTTGTTGCGCACGATCAAACGGAGGTAGCGTTCTGCGGAGAAGATATCGAAATACTTAAGCGGCTTAAGACAATGATGGCTACAGAGTATTACCATATCAGCCTTTCAACCGACGTAGTGGGAATCGAGAGCGCGGTTGCCTTAAAGAACGGCTATGCTTTGGGAATCGCACTCACCATCGGTCTGAACCAAAAGGAGTTTGGTATTGACAGTGAGCTTCACTTTAATTCTCAAGCCGCGATCTTCGGTCAGGCGGTCAAAGAAATGTACAAGCTTCTTGACTATCAGGGGGCGGCAACTCTTGAAAATATGAGTGTCGGCTACGGCGATCTATACGTTACGGTCTACGGCGGCAGAACAAGGCTTGTAGGAATTCTGCTTGGAAGAGGCATGAATATTGATGAAGCGAAGGAAGAACTGAACGGAGTAACCCTGGAATCTCTTGTTGTTGCCGAACGAGTTGCAAGAGCAATTCGCGTTGCGCATAGACTGGGCAAGCTTGAAATAGGGGAGTTTCCACTTCTTTGTCACGTGGACGATATTATCAGCAGAAAGATGAAAGTCAATATTCCTTGGGAAGACTTTACATTCTGCTACAACAAATAATGGTTAGGAAAACTAAAATGGGGCATAATTTCATATTCATTTTCTTCATTGTCAAAAGCCTCCAAATTGTATAAAAATATAGACACATCATTGGGGATTGACCCAAAATGATGTGTCTCATTTTTTTGTTATTTAACTTTCAGCAATTAGATTTTTGGGTGCTAAATTAAAGCATCAAAAGCCTTATATTACTTGCTTGCTTCTTCAACAGCAACTGCAACTGCAACAGTCATACCAACCATTGGGTTGTTACCTGCGCCGATAAGACCCATCATTTCTACGTGAGCAGGAACGGATGAGGAGCCGGCGAACTGAGCGTCACCGTGCATTCTACCCATTGTATCTGTCATACCGTAGGAAGCAGGACCAGCAGCCATATTATCCGGGTGAAGTGTTCTACCTGTACCACCACCTGATGCAACTGAGAAGTAGTTAACTCCGTTTTCGTTACACCATTTCTTGTATGTACCTGCAACTGGGTGTTGGAATCTTTTTGGGTTGGTTGAGTTACCTGTGATAGATACGCCAACATTCTTAAGTCTCATAATAGCAACGCCTTCCGGAACGCTATCAGAGCCATAGCACTTAACATCTGCTCTTGGACCCTTTGAGTATGGTGTCTGGGATACAACCTTAACCTCTTCTGTAGCTGGGTCAAATTCTGTTTCAACAAATGTAAAGCCGTTGATTCTTGAAATAATCATAGCTGCGTCCTTACCAAGACCGTTTAAGATAACTCTTAAAGGCTTAACTCTTACCTTATTTGCGTTAAGAGCAATCTTAATAGCGCCCTCAGCAGCAGCAAAGGATTCGTGACCTGCTAGGAAGCAGAAGCACTCTGTTTCCTCAGAAAGAAGCATTTTTCCGAGGTTACCGTGGCCAAGACCAACCTTTCTGTTCTCAGCAACTGAGCCGGGGATACAGAAAGCCTGTAGACCGATACCGATTGCAGCAGCAGCGTCAGCAGCCTTCTTACAACCCTTCTTAATAGCGATAGCTGCGCCTACTGTGTAAGCCCAAACTGCGTTTTCAAAACAAATTGGCTGTGTTTCTCTTACGATTTTATCACAGTCGATGCCCTTTGCGAGAGTAATTTCCTTACACTCCTCAACGGACTTAATACCATATTCAGCGAGAACTGCATTGATTTTATCAATTCTTCTCTCATATCCTTCAAATAATGCCATCTTTTAGTCCTCCTTACTCTTTTCTTGGGTCGATGTAACGAACTGCATCGTTAAATCTGCCGTATGTACCCATTGACTTAGCATAAGCCTCGTTTGGCTCCATACCCTTCTTAATGAAGTCAGTCATTTTGCCAAGAGATACGAATTCGTAGCCGATAACCTGATCGTTTTCGTCAAGAGCCATTCTTGTGCAGTAGCCCTCTGTCATTTCAAGGTAACGAACACCCTTTGCGTTAGTACCGTACATTGTACCAACCATTGAACGAGCACCCTTACCAAGGTCCTCCATACCTGCGCCGATAACAAGACCGCCCTCAGAGAAAGCAGACTGTGTTCTACCGTAAACGATTTGTAGGAAGAGCTCACGCATAGCTGTGTTGATAGCGTCACAAACAAGGTCTGTGTTAAGAGCCTCAAGTAATGTCTTACCTGGAAGAATTTCTGCTGCCATAGCCGCAGAGTGAGTCATACCTGAGCAACCGATTGTTTCAACAAGAGCCTCCTCAATAATACCGTCCTTAACATTAAGGGATAGCTTACAAGCGCCCTGCTGCGGTGCACACCAGCCAATACCGTGTGTGTAGCCTGAGATGTCTGTGATTTGCTTTGCCATTACCCATTTGCCTTCTTCAGGAATTGGAGCTGGACCGTGCTTTGGTCCCTTGGCAACCTTACACATGTTTTCTACTTCTTTTGAATAAATCATATGTATTCTCCTTGAATATAAATTTTTATCGTATCTATTATACATTATTTCAGCACTAAAATCAACATTTTTATTAAAAAAATATTAAATTGTGACAAGGTGAAAATTTTAACCTATATTTTAATAAATTTTATTTACTTTATATAAAATATATGATATAATAGTCAATGATTTGGCAGGTGATTTTTTGTATGCGTCTTGATAAATTTTTATCTAATATGGGTAAGGCGACAAGAACTGAAGGCAGTAGACTGGCAAGAGCCGGCAAGATTACCGTAAACGGTGTTACGGTAAAAAAAGCAGATATACATATAAATCCCGATACTGATATTATTTGCATTAACGGTGTTACAGTTAAATACAAGAAATTTGCTTATATTATGCTAAATAAGCCTGAGGGCTATGTTAGCGCAACTGACGACGAAAGAGAAAAAACTGTGCTTGATTTGCTGGGTGACGAGGAAAGACGGCTTGGTTTATTTCCTTGTGGCAGGCTTGACAAAAATACTCTCGGTCTTGTGATTTTAACTAATGACGGAGATAGCGCGCACAGGTGTCTTTCTCCTAAGCATCATGTTGATAAAATTTATAAATTTGAATGTAAATTTCCTCTCACAGACGAAAACGTAGCTTCCCTTGAAAATGGCGTTGACATTGGTGGATATTTCACTAAGCCTTGTAAAATCAAGCTGGATAGCGACACAAGCGGAGAAATTACGCTAACAGAGGGCAAATATCACCAAATTAAGCGTATGCTTGAGGCTGTTGACAATAAGATAACCTATCTTGAAAGAATTTCCTTTGGCGGCATTATGCTTGATAGCTCCCTTGATAGAGGTGAGTGGCGATATTTAACTATTGACGAGGAAGAATTATTTATCGGAGGTAACAAAAAATGAAAAAATATATTTTACCGGAGGGTCGCAATTGGTATAGAGCCAATATGCACTGTCACACAACCGTTTCCGACGGTCACTACTCTCCCGAAGAGATAAAGGAAAAATATAAGGAAATGGGCTACTCTATTGTGGCATACACTGACCACGAGATAATTCGTGACCAGTCACATTTAACTGATGATGAATTTTTAGCTATAACCTCAAGTGAATTTTCTATAAATGATTCAAAGCCCTGCTTTGAAATTCCTGATGGCAAATATATGGAGGCTTGGCGCTCTAAAAAGGTTATTCATTTAGGCGTTTATTCTAAGGACCCACACAACACCTTCCACCCTGCAACCGATGATAGCATTTTTAATTGGTGGAAAAGTCAAGGCAGAGATGTTGGTGAGATAGAATGTGACGGATACCACAGAGAGTACACTATCGAAAGCATAAATGAAGCTATAAAAAGGCTTAACGAGGCAGGCTTTTTAGTATCGCTTAACCACCCTAACTGGTCACTTAATGATATGGACGATTATCTTAATATCAAGGGGCTTTGGTCGCTTGAAATTCTTAACTATGCAACAGAGCGCATCTCCGGTGCTGAATACTGTCCTTACATTTACGACCATATGGTAAGAAACGGCAATTATAATTTGTTCTGCAATATGGGTGATGACAATCACAATAGAGGCGGAAGCCTTGACCATTCATTTGGCGGCTCAACTATTATTGGTGCTAAGGAATTAAAGTATGAGCAGATAATGGATGCTCTTGAAAAGGGCGAATTTTACTGTGCAAGCGGTAAAAATCCGCCTGAAATCAACGCTCTTTATGTTGAAGATAACATAGTTAAAATTGACTGCTCACCTGCCACTGATATCTTCTTGACAGGTATGGGTAGAAGCTTCCGTTATGCTAACACAGAGGGCAAGGAAATAACCCATGCAGAATTTAAGCTTGACCCACAGGATATTATGTTCCGTATAACTGTGCGTGACAAATATAACAACAATGCGCACACGCATTTTTATAAGGTTAGCGACCTAATAACCGAGGATAACTAATGAAAAAATATATTATATCACCGGAGCTTAATTGGTACAGAGCAAATATGCACTGCCACACCACTGTTTCCGATGGGCATTTTACCCCGGAGGAAATAAAAGAGGTCTATAAAAACATGGGCTACTCTATTGTAGCATATAGCGACCACGAGCTTATTCGCGACCATTCTGACCTTAGTGACAAGAGCTTTTTAGCGCTTACTGCCAGCGAGTTTTCTATTGATGACACTAAGCCATCCTTTGATATGCCCGGTGGCGAAAGCAGTGAAAATGCTTGGTGCGCACGCAAGGTTATTCACTTAGGGATTTATGCGAAAAATCCGCATAACACCTTTCACCCTGCTACTGACAACACGCTTTTTGATATGTGGTGGAGAGCACAAGGACGAGATGTTGGCAATATAAGCTGTGACGATTACCATAGAGAGTACACCGTGGACAGCATTAATGAAATGGTGAAAAGGCTTAACGAAAACGGATTTTTAGTAGCCCTGAACCATCCGAGCTGGTCACTTAACGATATGAATGACTACCTTAATATAAAGGGGCTTTGGTCACTTGAAATTTTAAACTACGCAACGGAAAGATTAACAGGCAGCGAATACTGTCCTTACATATACGACCATATGGTAAGACAGGGTATTCATAATCTATACTGCATTATGGGTGATGACAACCACAATACAGGCGGAAGCTTAGAATATTCCTTCGGCGGCTCTACCTTTATAGGTGCAAGCACGCTTGAATACAGTCAAATTATAGAAGCACTTGAAAACGGTAATTTCTACTGTGCAAGCGGCAAAAATCCTCCTAAAATCAATGCTCTTTATGTAGAGGATAATATAATCAAAATAGACTGCTCTCCTGCTACCGATATTTTTGTAACAGGAATAGGCAGAAGCTACTGCCACCACCCAACAGAGGGTGAGGAAATAACTCACGCTGAATTCAAGCTTGAGCCTCGTGATGTTATGTTCCGTGTTACTGTAAGAGATAAATATGGCAACAATGCTCATACACATTACTACAGGGTTAAAGATTATTTAAGCTAAGGAGATAAAAATGAAAAAGTACTTACTACCAAACGGTGTAAATTGGTATAGAGCCAATTTCCACTGTCACACAGTTCATTCTGACGGTGCTTACACACCGGAAAAGGTTAAAGAGGTTTACAAAAACCACGGTTATTCAATTGTGGCTTATACCGACCACGATGTTCTTTTGGACCATTCTGATTTAAATGACGATAATTTCTTAGCGCTTACAAGCTGTGAATATGCTGTAAATGAATCAACCCCTAAGTTTCCAAAAATATTTGATGTAGAGACAGGTGATTGGCCAAGAAAAAAATGTGTCCACTTAAATATTTTTTCTAAGGACCAGCACAACACATTCATGCCTGCAACAGCTATTGAACAACAATGGATATTGCAAAATCGTTATCCGAATACAAAATGCGATGGATACATAAGAGAATATTCCAAGGAAGGCATTAATGAAATAATTAAGCGCTGTAACGAGGCTGGCTTTTTAGTACAGTTAAACCATCCATATTGGTCACTTAATGAGCGTGAGGATTATATTAATATGGAAGGTCTTTGGGGACTTGAAATATTAAACTATGCAACAGAGCTTGAAACAGGAAGCGAATACTGTCCTTACATATATGACGATATGGTAAGAAACGGAATGTTCAACCTCGTTTGCACAATGGGTGATGATAACCACAACCACGGGGACAGCGTAAGAGAATCCTTTGGTGGCTCAACCTTTATTGGAGCTAAGGAATTAAAGTACGACCAAATTATTGAGGCTATGGAAAAGGGACACATTTACTGCGCTAGCGGTAGAAATAATCCACCGCAGTTTAAGGAGCTTTATGTTGAAAATAACAAGATTGTTATTGAATGTACACCTGTTGAAAATATCGTTATAAATGGCTATGGCAGAAATGACAGACACATTACTGCGCCTGAAAATGAGGAAATTACACACGCTGAATTTGCTTTAAGAGAAAGCGATGTTTACTTCAGAGTAACTATTCGTGATAAGTACGGAAACAATGCACACACTCACACATATTTCGTAAAGGATTATATTGAAAAATAATATATTGTAACAAAATTTTGCAAAAACGGAGAAAAAGAAAATGGATATTATTAATGAACTTGCTAAAGAATTAAATTTAAGAGTAGGACAGGTTGAGGCTGCTGTCGGTCTTATTGACGACGGTAACACCATTCCTTTTATTGCTCGTTATAGAAAAGAGGTTACAGGCTCACTTGACGATACTGTGCTTCGTACACTTGATGAAAGACTAAAGTATCTTCGCAATCTAGAGGCTAGAAAGGAAGAGGTTCGCTCACTTATTGACGGTCAGGGCAAGCTAACTCCTGAAATTGAGGAGGCTCTTAAGAATGCTACTATTTTAACTGAGGTTGAGGATATATATAGACCCTTTAAGCCTAAGAGAGAAACAAGAGCATCACTTGCCAGAAAAAGAGGTCTTGAGCCTCTTGCGCAGCTTCTTATGGAGCAAAGAGATTCTTATGAAAAGGACCTTATGGTTATTGCCGAGGATTACATCAATGTAAGCGACGATCTTGACAAAAAGCTGGTTGTAGCAACTGCTGAGGATGCTATGAACGGCGCTAAGGATATTATCTGTGAGGATATTTCCGATAATGCTGACTTCAGAAAGGCTATTCGTGCTTTAACCTTTAATCACGGTATGATTGTTTCCAAGCAAAACAAGGACGAGGATTCTGTTTATGCTTCCTATTATGATTATAGAGAAGGTATTAAGAAAATCCCCGGTCACCGTGTTCTTGCTATTAACAGAGGCGAAAAGGAAGAATTTTTAAAGGTTAGCGTTGAAATCGAAAGCGAGATTATTCTTAATTATCTATTTTCACATATTATTACAAACAATGCAAGCCCCGCAAAGGAATATATTGCTTCAGCTATTGTAGATAGCTATGATAGACTTATTGCTCCTTCTATTGAAAGAGAAATTCGTACAGATTTATTTGATACAGCCTCCGAGGGTGCTATTAAGCTATTCTCTGACAACCTTAAAAATCTTTTAATGGGCGCACCATTAAAGGGTAAGACAGTGCTTGGCTATGACCCCGGCTACAGAACAGGCTGTAAGCTTGCAGTTGTTGACAAGACAGGTAAGGTTATTGACACCGCTGTTATTTATCCTACTAAGCCAAAGGAAGATATTGAGGGCTCAAAAAAGATTGTAACAAGACTTATTGTTAAGTATGGCGTTGATGTTGTTGCTATCGGTAACGGTACTGCATCTAAGGAAAGTGAAATCTTTATTGCAAACACACTTAAGGATATTGACGGTGACAGAAAATATATTATGGTAAGCGAGGCAGGCGCTTCTGTTTACTCCGCTTCCAAGCTTGGTGCTGAGGAATTCCCTGATTTCGATGTTACACAGCGTTCCGCTGTATCTATTGCAAGACGCTTACAGGACCCACTTGCTGAGCTTGTAAAGATTGACCCTAAATCAATTGGCGTCGGTCAGTATCAGCACGATATGAAGCCGGCAAGACTTGACGAGGCTTTAGGTGGCGTTGTTGAGGACTGTGTAAACAGCATTGGTGTTGATGTAAATACTGCGTCCTATTCACTTCTTTCTTATATTTCCGGTATCAATATGGCATCTGCAAAGAATATTGTAAAATACCGTGAGGAAAACGGTGAATTTACTAAGAGAAGTCAGCTTCTGAAGGTTCCTAAGATTGGCGCTAAGGCTTATCAGCAATGCGCAGGCTTCTTAAGAGTTCCGGATTCTAAGGAAATTCTTGATAACACAGGCGTTCACCCTGAGGCTTATGAGGCTACAAAGGCGCTACTTGCTAAGTTTGATTATACACTTGAAAGCATAGGAAGCGGTCTTGGTGACATTAGAGCTAAGTGTACAAGATACGGCATAAAGAAGCTTGCAGAAGAGCTTGAAATTGGTGAGCCAACATTACTTGATATTATCGGCGAGCTTGAAAAGCCCGGTCGTGACGTGCGTGACGCTTTACCTCTCCCTATCCTTCGTGACGATGTTCTTGGTATGGAGGATTTAAAAGAGGGTATGATTATGACCGGAACTGTAAGAAATGTTATTGACTTCGGTGCTTTCGTTGATATTGGCGTACATCAGGACGGTCTTGTTCACGTATCCGAAATTTCCGAAAAGTACATTAAGCATCCGTCTGAGGCACTTAGCGTTGGTGATATTGTAACTGTTAAGATTAAGAGCGTTGATGTAAACAAGAAGCGTATCGGTCTTACAATGAAGCTATGATTTGTGAACATTGACTAAGGCTATAGTCAAAATACACAAAAAACGGTTGACACATAAAAAAACACACGCCATTTTTGTGCAGGTTGTACAAAAATGGCGTGTAAAGTTTGTGCAAAAAAACTATTTATTTTTATGTACTTATCTGTTATAATAGTAATGTATATAAGTATGTCTAATTTTTATATGTAAAGACACTAATGGCTGTTATCAGCCTTAATTTTACGCCTAAAGGCAAGGAGAAAAATAAAATGGCAAGTTTATCACTTAAGCACATCTACAAGAAATATCCGGGTGGCGTTACAGCCGTATCAGACTTCTGTCTGGAAATCAAGGACAAGGAATTTATCATTTTCGTTGGTCCATCAGGCTGCGGTAAGTCAACTACTCTTCGTATGATTGCCGGTCTTGAGGAAATCACAGAGGGAGAGCTTTACATAGGTGATAAGCTTATGAATGATATTGCTCCTAAGGATAGAGATATTGCGATGGTTTTCCAGAACTATGCGCTTTATCCACATATGACAGTTTATGAAAATATGGCATTCGGTCTTAAGCTAAGAAAGACACCAAAGGAAGAAATTAAGCGTAGAGTTGAAGAGGCTGCTGAAATCCTCGGCATCACTCACCTACTTGACAGAAAGCCAAAGGCTATGTCCGGCGGTCAGAAGCAGCGTGTTGCTTTAGGTCGTGCTATCGTTAGAAATCCTAAGGTATTCTTACTTGACGAGCCTCTATCAAACCTTGATGCTAAGCTTCGTGCAACTATGAGAACTGAGCTTACAAAGATTCACCAAAAGGTTGGTACAACCTTCGTATATGTAACTCACGACCAGGTTGAGGCTATGACAATGGCTACTCGTATCGTAGTTATGAAGGATGGTCTTATCCAACAGGTTGATACACCGCAAAATCTTTACGACAAGCCTGTTAATATGTTTGTTGCCGGCTTTATCGGTACTCCACAAATGAACTTTATCAATGCTAAGCTTGACAAGAAGGACGACGGCGTTTATGTAAGCTTTGAGGGTCACTCACTTAAGCTTCCTGAGGATAAGGGCAACGACCCAGCATTAAGATACTATATGGGCAAAGAGGTTATTATCGGTATTCGTCCGGAGTGTATCCACGACGAGGAAATCTTCCTCAACTCAATGAAGGACAATGTTATTGAGGTTGATGTTGATGTTACTGAGCTTATGGGTGCTGAAATTTATCTATACCTCTCTGTTGGTGAGCAAAATGCTACTGCCAGAGTTTCATCCCGTTCACAAGCAAGAGCAGGAGATAAGATTAAGGTTGCTATTGAGGTTTCAAGAATTCATATCTTTGATAAGGATACTCAAAAGTTCATTATTCACTAATACATACAATAGAACCACCAAAAGGTGGTTTTATTTTTATAATTTTTTATTTTATTATTGATATTTTAGCCAAATACTGTTATAATATATCTGTATGTGAAAGCATGCATTTTACATAATAAATTTTAGCAAAACGAGGTCCTTATGAAAAAGAAATTTGCTGTTATCGGATACGGCGGTATGGGCTCTTGGCATGTAAATCATGCATTAAAAAGTGATGTTTTAGAGCTTAGCGGTATTTGGGATATTGATATTAAAAAAAGAGCTTTAGCTAAGGAGCGAGGTATTTATGCCTATGGCTCACTTGAGGAGCTTTTAAATGATAAGAGCGTTGAGCTTGTTACTATCGCAATTCCAAATGATGTACATTTAGAGGTCGTTTTAGCTTGCTTAAATGCAGGCAAAAATGTTATTTGCGAAAAGCCTGTTGCCCTTTCCTCCTCTGACCTTGAGAAAATGATTGAATGTGCTAAAAAGAACGGAAAGCTATTTACTGTACACCAAAACAGACGCTGGGATGTTGACTATTTAGCTATTCAAGGCTTAAAGGACAGTGGCGAGATTGGCAAGCCTATTCGCATTGAATCAAGAATTCACGGCTCTCGCGGTATTCCATCTGACTGGAGAGGCACTAAGGCTCAGGGCGGCGGAATGATTCTTGACTGGGGTATTCACCTAATTGACCAGCTTATGCTCGTTTACAAGGACGAGGTAATTGATACTATTAATTGCACTATTACAAACATTACCAATAAAGAGGTTGATGACGGATTTTATCTTACAATCACCTTTAAGAGCGGTGCAGTTGCGTTTGTTGAGGTTGGTACATATAACTTTATTGCATTGCCAAGATTCTATATGAAGGCGGAGCACGGTACTGCTCTAATTACAGATTGGCAAAAGAAAACCAAGGTTGCAAAATGCAAGCACTGGCACGAGAGCGAGGTTGTTCCTGTTCAAACAGCAGCAGGACTTACCAAAACAATGGCTCCTCGTGATAGCATTACTATGGACGAATATGAAATTGATATTCCAAAAAGCGATGTTCACGATTTCTACCGTAATTTTGTTAAGGCTATTGATGGCGAGGCTACTCAGCTTGTAACTCACGACCAAATGCGTCTTGATATGAAGATTATGGAGCACGCATTTAAATCCGCCGAGTTAAATCAAACCATTAAATTTGAATACTAACAAAAAATCTTCCGTTAATGGGCAGTGCTCTTAAGGACAGTTTTTAGAATAAGTTACATACCGACAGGAAAACGAAAGAAAAAATATTTCCCCAAAAAGCTAATGCAAAATGCACCACTGATTTTTCGGCGGTGCATTTTGTATGCAACAAGAATATTCAGGGGCGCAAGTTTGCCCACATGGATTTATTTAAACATATAGATAAAAAACAGTTTTCCGGTGTACTTATCGTATTCTTTCATACTTAAAATTTCAGTTTTTTCTCCTATTTTTTCAAGAAGCAACTTCGCGGCAGGAGATTTCCAACTTTTTCTGGGAGAACAGAAAACAAACTCATTGCCATCGACAATGCATTGAAGCCAAAGCTGTCCGCTTCCAATACCAAACTCCGCGCTTTGAAAAGAAGAAAACGGAATTTCTTTGTTGAATACATTAAGTTTATCATTTGTACAAACTAAACATTCATCTCTAATCTCTGCAATATATCCCGTAAAGGCAGTAACTGTAGGAAGAATATCGCCTCCTCTTGCAAGTACCATATTAAAAACTTTGTTTTGATCTAAATTGTTCTGTTCACAATATTGTTTTAATGTCATAATTGCATCTCCTTTTTGCTTGAATTGTTACTGTTGATTTAATATATTATGATTATATCATATTCTCCATATAATGTCAAGTAATAGATTAGCCTCCCTTGTGTAAAGGGAGGTGGCACGGCTTGCCGCGACGGAGGGATTGTAAAAATGAATAGCGAAGTGAAAACAATCCCTCAGCCGCCTTCGGCGTCAGCTCCCTTTACACAAGGGAGCCATTTTTTATGTTCATCTATGACTTGTCAATTTTCCTGACAAGCACTTCATTTGTGTCCACAAACGCAAAATACGGCATACCTCTTTCGAGATATGCCGTATTTTTGAAAAACTGTCATTTAGAGCGACGCTCCAAAACGGAAGATTTTTTGTTGGTAAAGCTATTACTAAGACTCAATCAAATCAGGCTCAAGAAATATATTGGGATTATTATATGATATATTTGATACTATAGATATTTCCTGAATTTCAAGAATGTATGATTTTTTACATTCTAACTGCACTAAGCTTAACAAGGAGGACATATTGATGTCTTTACACTTCTCCGTGTCAAGCATATCATAAAACTCTTTATTTCTTGCTTGATTTGCATTTTTAACCCTTTGTCGGTAATTATGCATACTCTTGGTATACTCATACATTACATATATTTCTTCAACCGAGTCAAAGCTTTGTATCATATTATCCATTTCTGAATTGCTGTAAATATCGTCGGTTATTTGGCTTAACTGCTTGAACTGCTCGCCTGTTAAATTCTTAAAGGTCAATGGGTTCACTTTATTTTCATTTAAAATCCTTAGATTTCTTTCAAAAACAAATGCTCTGTTGTCTGCTAACTGTTTTATGTAGTTATCGCTTACGTTATACGGATTATGCTTTGGAGATTGTAAATAAACGGTAATACTTATATATTCATTATCAGATATAGTTTCAAGTCGTGATTTTAATTCCTCATTAATTTTTTCATTATATTCTCTTTTAGTTACTTCAATCATTTCTTTGCTTTTGCTATCATCAATATTTTCTTCAGCCTTCTTGTCATCATCTAAAATTATTTCTGAAGATGTATTACTGTCTTTTATTTGTGTATCATAAGCACTTTGATTGGAACAGGAAATTGCAAACAGTGACAAAATTGTAATTACTAAGAATAAAAGTATCTTTTTCATAATAATCCCCCCCTTTTATAAATATCTACTTTCTATTTTTATTATAATGTAAATTTGTGATAATATGGTGATGATTTCACGAAAATTAAAAACTCCCTCAAATTAATGAGAGAGTTTCATTTGTTTTATTAAATCCAAGCAAGAACCTTAATGTCAAAGTTCTTTGTTACCTCAAAGTATTGGATTGGTGAAATCTTATCGAGGTATGATGAACGAGGAATTAGTGTCTTTGCAGCAAAGTCGTTAATTAAGTTGCCCGCCTTACCGCCGTTTGCTCTTAAACCGATTTGATATCCAAGATATCCTCTGTATAAGAACTCGCTGCTATAAACCTCTAGCTCCTTGATATATGGGAATACCATAGCATTTGATGTGTAAACAATACGAATATCATCTGTTGCAACCGGTGCATCAAGCTGAACTGATACTACATACTCACGCTTTGTTTGGTCGTAGGATGTAACACCTGTCTTAATTGTCTTAAATTCGCCATCAACTCTCGCTTGAATGTCAAATTCCATTACCTGTACATTGCTTACATAGTTATTTCCATATACATATCGATCTGTAACAGGGTCGTTGAAATATAGAACGATTTTATCTACATTATATGTATCCTTAAGTGTAACGCCACAATATGTGCCCTTTACAAATGAGCTTGCAAACCATGAATAGTCCTCATTCTTCTGAATACCGCCATCGTTGATGTAAGTTACATTTGCGATATTAGAATAAGACATTACTGATGAAGCATAAGCAGTACCAAAGATTGCAAGGTTACCTGCACCTGTTGATTGCTTTCTGTTAGCTGTCATATAATCTCTTAGGAATACGCACTTATTTGCCTCAACCATTTCGCCTCTTTCTTCATCGAAAATCTTATAGTCGTTATCAATAAGAGCGCCCATTTCTGTAAGAATAGCACGGTTTCTGTTAGCAGCACCTGAACCGCCGGAAACCTCAGTGAAAATGAACTTAACACCCTCAACATTCTTTGGTGGGTCAAACTCAGATATTACAACATCATCCTGTTGTGCAACTGAGGATGTAACCTCTAGATTTTGAGCAATATATTCCCAAACACCGTTTACGCAAACCTGTACATCATACTTCATTGTAACACCATCTACAGAGCCACCGAAGTTTGCTGTAACATTTTCGATATCGTACGGTCTATCAAACATTGTCCATACGCTTTGACCTGCGCCTGCTGTACCAGCCTGCCAATATGTCTTTGGTGAGCTAGCTGTTGGAAGCTTATTATCGTCAACTGCAAGAGCTGGATAAACCTGTGCCATTGTGTTGATTGAAGAAGCATCTGACATACCGCCAAGACATGCGTTTGTTGAAAGAACAGCTCCGTCAGGAACGTCCCACGGTGGTGGTGGTGATTCTACACCCCATGTTTGAAGCTCGTGAATAATTGGAACCTTCCACCAGTCGTGCCAGCTTTCGCTTTCAGGCTTTGATTGGTTAGCGGTTGACCATCTACCCCATTCTGAGCATTCAAGACGAATTTCCTTTGTAACTACATCTTGAACATCAATTACAAGTCTACCTACGTTCTTTCTGTCTTTTCCTACATCCTTCTCTGTTTCGCTGTCACGAGCAGAGCCGATTGTTATCCATTCACCGAGAACAAGTGCCTTGATAGTATATAGAATATCGTTGTCAGGACCATTATAGTCGTGGTAAATAACTACCTCTCGAACCTCATAGTATTGACCTGAGGACTTAAGACCACAATACTGCATTTTATCGTCAATGGCTGGGTTACGACCAACACTATCAGGACGCCAGAATCTGTATGAGTCCTCTAATACATCATTGTTAATAAACTTAGGTTGGCTATCGTTGTTCCATATTGATGAAGCATATGAACCCATTGTATCATCAATCGCAAAGTTTCTGTACTCATCATTATATTCTTCTGCGCTAGCAATAACAGCTAGACAAGGAACAAGCATAAGCACGCATAGAATAAGAGATAATATTCTTTTCATTTGTTTACTCCTTATGGTTAATTATTATTCTCTATTGTGTATTTTAACATAAATAGCGGGTAAATGCAAGTGTTTTTTGTAAACTTTTATTCATATTACAGTATATTTTTTAATTTATGCGCGTATAATATTAATAAAGGACCTTTTTTGCTTTTATGCTGACCCCGTTGGGGCATAATTGCTAGGTCCTTTTCTCTATTTAAAATATTCTTTGGCAATTTGTATATCACTTTCAATTTGCTTTTTCAGCTCGTCAAGTGAAGAAAATTTTATTTCGTCACGAAGCCTTTTATAAAAGTTCACTCTTACATAGGAATAATAAAGGCTTCCGTTATACCCTATTATGTGTGTTTCCATATTTTCCTTGCCGTCGGTTTCTACAGTTGGACGGGTACCTATATTTGTGATGGCCGGGTAAACATCCTCGCCTATTTCGCACTCGGTTATATAGACGCCTTTTTTAGGTGCAATTTTTCCGTTTGGTATTAACTGATTAATTGTGGGAATACCAATCGTGCGCCCTAGCCTTTTGCCCTCTATCACCTGTGAATATACAGAATATGGCGGACAAAGTGGCAAGATACCCTCTACCTCTCCATTTTGTATTTTATTTCTGATAAAGGTTGAGCTAACGGGAACATTATTAACGCTTACCTTTTGGCAAATTTCGACACTCTCCCCACTATTTTCAAAGAAATTCAGTAAATCCTCTCCGCTGTACTGCGCATTTTGCCCAAAACGGTAATTATAGCCACAGGATGCCCCGATTGCCTTAAGCTTATCCTTTAAAATCGCATTTACAAAGCTCTTGCCGTCCATATCCTTAACGGACAAAAAATCGTCAATAGCAATATAATCAATTTCGCATTTGCGAATAAATTTGATTTTTTCCTCTAAGGTTAAAATGCTTTTTACGCTTCCGTTTGTTGCTTCCTTCGGGATTGTATCAAAGGTATAGGCAACTGTTTTTGCCTTTAACCTTTTTGCTATAAGATAGGCAGAACGAAAAACGGACATATGTCCTAAATGGCATCCATCAAAGGTGCCTAACGCTACAATTGTGCTGCTGTCTATTTCACATTCCTGCATTGTTTTCAGGTCAAATACTCTCATTTCTGCCTCCTTTTAGTAATTTACCAGTTAATTATACAGCAATTTCATATTATTATCAAGAAATTTTAAAAAATATCTTAAATTTATTAAAAATTTGACACAAGGCGACAAAAAAATGGTATTATATATTTAGTTCTATTACTATTATATTTAGTGTGAGGTAATTATATGAAAATTCTTTGGCTTGGTCAAGGGGGACTTTTATTTGTTTCGGGAAAAACAAAGATTATGATTGACCCATATTTATCCGACTCCTTGTCTAAGGAAAATCACGAATTTGCCAGAAGAATGAGGCTTAACAAAAAGCTTTTTAGAGTAAAGCCCGATGCTTTAATTATTACTAACAGCCATTCGGACCATGCTGATATTGAAACTATTGAAAGAATTTCAAAGCATAGAAAAAACAGAAAAAAGCTTACTGTGCTTTCCTGCAAAAGTGTTTTTGACGAGCTTGTGAATATTCCTACCGTTTGTCAAGCTAATCACATTATGCTTGAGGCAGGCTCAGAGTGGACTATTGACAATATTAACATATGCGCTGTTCCTGCAAAAACCGATGATAAAAGCGCCTTTGGTGTAATTATTACCGATTTTGAGGATAATAAAAAATACTATGTTACAGGGGACACGCTATACAATAAATATGTTATCCAGCAAATTCCAAATGATATTTATGCTACATTTTTGCCTATCAATGGTGAGTACGGCAGCATGAATCTTACCGATGCAAAGAGATTTGCCAAGGCGATTAATTCTAATTTTTATGTCCCTGTACATTTTGGAATGTTTGATAAGATAAACCCCAAATTATTTGATATAGATAATTCTATTATTCCATCTGCATACAAAATTATTAATTTTGATTTATCAGACAATCAGCCATATAAAAAGGGGCTTGATTTCAGATTTAACGAAAAGCAGGAAAAGTCAGATAGCAAGACTAAAATTGTGGATGAGGTGGCTGAAAATACCTCCACCCCTGTTGTAATTTATGAGGATACGGGTGACGAAAAGGATACTGGAAACGACTTGCCTGTAATTATCGCAAATAAGATAAGCGAGGAGTCTATATCAGAGGAAAGTGATGATATTCCTTACGAGGACGCTATAATGAAAAGCGCCGAGGACGTGTCAATAAATGAGAATGATGCATTAGAGGAAAATGAGGAGTCAGACGACGAAATTTATGAGGATGATGACCTTTTAGAGGATGACGAGGAATTTGAGGACGAGCTTTTTGACGACGAGGAAAACGAGGGCGAGGATATTCCCTTTGAGGAGGGAGACTGGAGCGAGTTTTTAGATAATGATGCTGAAAACGACGATTTAGATGAGCTTATTGACGACGAGGAAGAGGATATTGAGGACGAAAAGCCATCGTATATTCATAGCACAGAATCAGATGATGATAGTGATAAAATTGATGCTTATATAAGAGAAATTGAAAAGTTTGAACGAGGCGAAACCACTGATTTTTCAAAAATAGACTAAAATTAACCCATTCAAAATGGAATGGGCTAATTTTATTTGGTTTTGCTTGGAATTTTGCTAATTACTGTTACTAAATATATTAAAATTACAATTGTGCCCACTAATGATACTAAGGAAAGAAGCTGTTGTGCGTACATATTTATGCCAAATAGCTTATTGCCATTCTTTTGGATACGGTCAACCAGTGGGCTAAGAGCTAATGTGGTTAAGAAGCCCGCAAAGCCTGAAAATGTATTTACAAGCGCCACTGCTCCTGTCTTTTGGTCGTCCGATACATAGTCGTAGGCTAGATTTATTATTGCGCTATTTATGCCTGCTTGACCTATTGCGTGGATAATACTATATATTGTAAATAGCACCTTGCCGTTTGATGGCACTGTGAATATATTTATTGCAAATGCAACTGCCTCAATGCTAAAGCAGATATAAAGCATTTTGCAGAAGGAATATTTATCTGCAAATTTTCCAAGTGGCTTTGAGAAAATTACTCTTGCTAAACTGGATATAATAACAACAATTGATGCAAAGGTGGTTGTAAATGCCAGCGCGTTCTCTCCTACCTGATATGCACCGCTAAAGGAAACTGTGGCATAGTTTGCGATATTCCATATTACAAATACGATAATTATTTTTAAAAGCGTTTTGTTTTTAATTATTTCCTTGATAGATTTTTTTACATCTACCTGTATTTTCTCTTTTGGCTTTTCTTTAGTAAATACAAGAGTTAATGTATGCAAGCCAAGTAATACAAATAAAATTACCCCACCAACAATAAACATTGTTCTTGATGCCAAATGGTCCATTATAGCGCCAAGTCCATATGAGAATAGCATACCACCAATAAGGGATACTATTTCCTTATTTGCAGTAAAGCTACCTCTTTTTTTATCATCAACAAGCCCCATTAGCCAATTGATTTTTGGAGAATTTATTACATTATGTATAATTTGTGCTAGAAACAGTGTAGCAATTAAAAGAATAGTTTTAACTGCTTTTGAGGTATCAAGCAGTGGCACAAAGTACATAAGCGCAAAAAGCGTTTGGCTGACTATATGTCCTACCGTTACCCATTTTTTAACAGGCTTTTTATGTGCTAAAAATAATGCAATTATTTGAAAGCCACAGCCAAGAGATACAAAGGCTGTAATTATGCCTGTTATAGCATCAGAAATTCCAATATGCTTTGTAATTTCTGCAAGATAAACGCCGCCTACTGCTATTGAAATAAAATATTCGAGGGCAGCTTCAATAATATATAAAAAGCGACTAAAGGCATACTTATCCTTTGCTTGTAAATCCTTATCCACAATTATGCTCCTATGCGTTATTATTTCGTGATATATGATAACATAATATTTTTTATTTTTCAATTATATATTGAAATTTTTATGGCAAAAATATATAATATTGGTAGAGCTACAGTTTAAGAGGGAAATATGTTATTTTTATACATTGGAATTGGTATTATTCTGCTTGCAATATTGGGCGGCGCTTTGTTTGGATATTTCAGAGCATTTTATTCTCCAACCAAGCGAGAGGTTATGTCGGGGCAAATTCCTGACAGTGAGCAATATAAAAAGGCTAAGGAGCATATAAAGGAATTAATAAGCTATGTAAATGAGCTGAGGTTTGAAGAAATATCTATAAAATCATATGATGGCACTAAGCTTTACGGAAGATATTATCACACTAAGGCCGGCGCACCTATGCAGATTTTATTTCACGGCTATAAGGGTAGCCCTATGCGTGACTTTTGCGGCGGGCTTTTACTTGCATTAAGGTCAGGCTTTAATGTTATTATGGTTGACCAGCGCGCTCACGGAAAAAGTGGCGGCAATACAATTTGCTTTGGTGTTAAGGAAAGATATGATGCTTTAGCGTGGGTGAAATTTGCAAATGAGAATTATGGCAACGCACCTACTATTCTTACGGGAATTTCGATGGGCGGTGCTACTGTTCTTATGGCGTCAGAGCTTGATTTACCACACAATGTAGTTGGAATTATAGCTGATTGCCCTTATTCGTCCCCTAGTGAGATTATACGAAAATTCTGCAAGGACAGAGGAATGAATTCAAAGCTTGTATATCCATTTGCTTATCTTGGCGTGCTTATTTTTGGCAGGTGTGTATTAAACAAAGCAAGCGCATACAAGGCTGTGCAGAATACCAATATTCCTATTCTTATTTTTCACGGCGAGGAGGATACCTTTGTTCCTGTTTGGATGTCAAGAAGGGTTTATAATGCTTGCGTTAGCAAGGATAAATTTCTTTACACCTTTAAGGGTGCTGACCACGGAATGAGTTATATGAGTGATAACGAAAAATATGAGAGTGCATATTTAAATTTTACTGCACTCTGTATTGATAGATATAATAAAAAATAATTTTGTAAAGGAGATTCTATTATGGAATTAAAGGGCTCAAAGACAGAAAAAAATCTAATGGCTGCATTCTCTGGCGAGAGTGAAGCAAGAAACAAGTACACCTACTATGCTTCAAAGGCTAAGAAGGACGGTTATGTACAAATCGCTAAAATTTTTGAGGAAACTGCTGCTAATGAAAAGGAGCACGCAAAAATTTGGTTTAAGCTTTTAAAGGACGGCATTGGTGCTACTGATGTTAACCTAAAGGACGCTGCTGACGGTGAAAACTACGAATGGACAGAAATGTATCCTACATTTGCCAAGGAAGCAAGAGAGGAAGGCTTTGACCATATCGCTTACCTGTTTGAGCAGGTTGCTAAGATTGAGAAGGAGCACGAGGAAAGATACAAGAAGCTTCTTGCAAACATTGAGGGTGATCTTGTATTCTCAAGAGATAACGATGCTATTTGGCAATGCTCTAACTGCGGTCACATTGTGGTTGGTAAAAAAGCCCCTGAGGTTTGCCCTGTTTGCGCACATCCTAAGGCTTACTTTGAAATTAAGGCTGAAAACTATTAATAAAAATTTAAGCTTAAAACACGCCCTTTGGCGTGTTTTTTGTTGACTTTTCAGATAATTTGGTGTACAATATCTTGATATATGGAGGTGATTAAATGAAAGAGAAAAAGAAGGGGCTTTTAAGAAGATTTTTGCCCTATTACAAAAAATACGGTTGGATTGTAGCTGTAGATTTATTATTTGCTGCGCTTACAACTCTTTGCGAAATCGTATTGCCTCTTTTGGTAAAGGAAATTACAGGCAGGGCTATGGATGATATATCCTCCCTTACGGTTGATTTTATATTAAAGCTTGGTCTTTTCTATATTGTCCTTAGAATTATCGACACAGGTGCTAACTATTTTATGACATCTATTGGTCATATTATGGGTACAAAAATTGAGGTTGATATGCGTAGGGATTTATTCTCCCATTTAGAAAAGCAATCACATTCCTTCTATGATAATACTAAGGTTGGCTCTCTTATGTCAAGAATGACAACTGACTTATTTGAGGTTACAGAGTTTGCGCATCACTGCCCTGAGGAATTTTTTATAGCAGGAATTAAGATTATCAGTGCATTTATAATTTTAAGCACTGTAAGCTTATATCTTACATTAATAACCTTTGCTATTATTCCTGTTATGATTTTTACTCTTATATATTTCAGACGAATTATTAAAAGAAATTTTGCAGAGAGTAAAAAGCAAATTGGCGAGTTAAATTCGCAAATTGAGGATAGCCTTTTAGGCGTTAGAGTAACAAAGGCATTTGCAAAGGAAAATTTAGAGAAAGCAAAAATTGAAAAGGGTAACTGTGAGTATCTAAGGCTTAAAAAGGAAAGATACTACGCAATGGGTGCGTTTACCTCGACCACTCGTCTTTTTGACGGAATTATGTATATTGTGGTTGTAATTGTGGGTGGTATTTTCCTTGTAAACGGTGATATTACAGCGCCTGATTATGTTGCTTATTTACTTTATGTTTCTACATTGCTTACATCAATACGCAGAATTGTTGAATTTGCAGAGCAATTTCAAAATGGAATGAGTGGTATTGAGCGTTTTATGGAAATTATGGACACAGAGCCAGAGATTTTAGATAAGGAAAATGCTACTATACTTGAAAATGTCAAGGGGCGTGTTGATTTTAAGGGAGTTTCATTCCGCTATGAGGAAAACAAGGACGAGGTTATTGCAAATCTTACATTAAAGGTTAATGAGGGAGAAAGCATAGCCCTGGTTGGCCCATCCGGTGGTGGCAAAACCACTCTTTGCTCCTTGCTTCCACGCTTTTATGAGGCAACAGAGGGAGAAATTTTAATTGACGGTACTAATATTAAGGATGTAACGCTTGTTTCCTTAAGAGAAAATATCGGTGTTGTGGCACAGGATGTTTATTTGTTCTCCGGTAGCATAAAGGAAAACATTGCTTACGGCAAGGAAAATGCAACTGACGAGGAAATAAAAGAGGCTGCAAAATTGGCAGGCGCACACGAATTTATTGAATGCTTGCCTAATGGCTATGATACCTATGTAGGTGAAAGGGGCGTTAAGCTATCGGGCGGTCAAAAGCAAAGAATTTCAATTGCCCGTGTATTCCTAAAAAATCCGCCCATTCTTATTCTTGACGAGGCAACCAGCGCTCTTGATAACGAAAGCGAAAGGCTTGTGCAAAAATCCCTTGAGGAGCTGGCTAAGGGTAGGACAACCTTTACAATTGCACATAGACTTACAACCATTAAAAATGCCGACAGAATTTTGGTGCTTACTGAAAAGGGCATTGAGGAAAGCGGAACCCACAAGGAGCTAATTGAGAAAAATGGCATTTATGCTGAATTATATAAGCTTTATGCGACAATTTAGCGATTTCTACACCTCATTCGTCAGCTTTGCTGACACCTTCCCCTCAAGGGGAAGGCTTTGATTGCGACATTATAAAAATAAAAATATCAAGGCAAATTAGCCTTGATATTTTTAATAGCAGGTGTATGAAACAGTAATGTTTTTAAAATAAACTATATTTTGAATATTATCGGTATTAAAAATAAGTCTTAGCTGTTCATTTTTCAAATCTGAAATGTTTAAAACCCATTCAAGCGACCTATAGCTTGCTGAGGTTGAGGTCGGCATATCTTCGTCAACATCTCCGTAATTTTTGGAATTGATAAGGCTTGCATTATATTCAGGTGCTCCTGCGTAGCCTATGCCTAATGGCACATCATAATCTTTTTCATAATATACCTGATATGTTACTATAATCTTCATTGTGTAGCCTAACTCATTAAGTCTATCTAAGTCAAAGCCTGCCGGTGTTACATAGTAGGTTGCTGTATCATCATAGCCATTCCAACATTTTAAGTGAACATTTTTACAGCTAATCATATCAGATACTCTTAACCATTTTGCATAAAGAGTCACATCGTTTGTAATGGTAATTGGAAAGCTTGCCTCGGTTGTAAGCTCTGCATTTAAAAACCAACCATCAAATTTATAGCCATCCTTGGTGGGTATAATTGACTCGCTTAATGCTTGATTTTCTTTTATTGTTTTAGGCTCTACTGCATTTCCACCATTTGCCTCAAAGGTTACAGTATAGCTTTTACCCTTATATGGATTTTTGTCATTATCGTCAGAATTTTCTGACACACAGGATACAAAAAGAATTATCATTATAATAGACAAAAGCATTAGTGACAAAAATTTTATAAGCTTCATTTTCTTCTCTCCTTTATTTAAATGATTCAATTATATTATAAAACAATTTTTTACCAAAATCGACAAAATTTTCCATTGAGTATATAAAAATATCATGGCTACTCTGCCTTGATATTTTTTGTTGGATAGAATAACACAATTGATTTTATTTTGCAAATGTGATATATTAAAATAAGAAAATATTGCAATTTTTGTAACCTTTGGTATGTAATTTCTGTCTATTAGGATGAAGCGCTTTAAGGAGGTGACCTTATGGAGGATAGCAAAATAGTTGAATTGTATTTTGCAAGAGATGAAAAGGCAATAAGTGAAACTAAGGAAAAATACGGTAAGTATTGCCATTATATTGCTTATAATATTCTAAATTCCTCTTTAGATTCAGAGGAATGTGTCAACGATACTTATTTAGCTACCTGGAATTCTATTCCGCCAAAAGAGCCAAAGAGTCTTAGGGCTTATGTTGGCAGGATTGTAAGAAACATTGCTTTAAACAGATACCATTTAAACAGAGCCAAAAAGCGAAATGACTGTGTCGATGTAGTGCTTGACGAATTAAACGAGGCTATACCCGACACTAGCACTGACGGCAGAGCTTTGGCTGACGAGCTTACGCTGAAATATGCTTTGAATACCTTTGTTGGCTCATTAATGCAGGAAACAAGAGAAATTTTTGTGCGTAGGTATTGGTATTTAAGCTCCATAAAGGAAATTGCCTCTGATTACAGACTTAGTGAAAGCAAGGTAAAGGTTACACTTTTGAGAACTCGTGAAATGCTACGAGAGTTTTTAAGAAAGGAAGGAATTGTTATATGAAAAATAAGAAGCTGCTTGACAGTATGAATTTGCTTGACGATAAATATATTGACGAAGCAAATCCTAAAAGTAAACAAAAAAAGAAAATAAACTGGGTAAGATTTGGTTTGATTGCCGCTTGCATTTGCTTAATGGTAACTGCGTTAAATCTTTATTTATTTATTCCATTTACTGAAGCTGTGCCTGATGTTTCAGCTTATGAAAACAGCGAATACTTCCCTATTATTGAAAAGCTGAATGCATTATCAGTTGTTAAGCCAAAATACAAGAATAATTTTGATAAGCTTTTAAGCTCATTTTCAGCAGTTGGCGGCGCACTTGATAATAAAGATGATGTTGATTTTGATAATTCTTCTGTAAGCAGCGGTGCCCCTATGCCTCCTACTAGCTCTTCACCGGACGGCTCCGGTGGTAACGCTGAAAACGGAAATGGCAATTACGAGGAGATTACCGACAATCAGGTTGAGGGTGTTATTGAGGGCGACCTTATAAAAAGAAGCGATAAGTATATATACTATTTATCGGATAGCATTTTAAATATTTACTCTATTGAGGGTGAAAATTCAAAATTAGTTGGCAGTCTTGATGTAAGCAATTATTTTATTGGAACAGGCATAAGCATTTCTCATTATAATAAAGAAATGTATTTATCACAGGATTGTAAAACCGTTACCATAATTGGCTCGTATATTTCAGGTGGTGAGGACTGCACTACCGGGAAAAGCAGTATTAAGAACGGTACTATCATTATTGCATTAGATGTTAGTGATGCTACAAAAATCTCTCACAAAAATTATGTTTTGGTTGAGGGCAGCTATTCTACATCAAGAATGGTTAATGGCAAATTGCTTGTAATTACTAAAAAAACATATTACAATATTGATTATTCTAACGCAGAAACCTTTGTTCCTAAAATATACTATGATAATGAAACAAAAAGTCAGCTTATCCCTATGGAAAACATCGTTTGCCCTGACAGGATAAAAAGCAAGAATTACACAGTAGTTAGCTTACTTGACGAAAGCACACTTGATTTAAGTGGCTGTGCCGGCTTCCTTTCATATTCCGACGAGGTTTATATAACTAACAATGCCATATATGCTACAAACAGCTCAAGCGAGGATATTAGCGACACTGTATCGGTAAAACGAAAGACTGTTACTGAAATTGCTTGCATTTCTTACGGTGACAAATTTGACATTAAGGGCTCTGTTACAGTTGACGGATATATTAAGGACAGATATAGCCTTGACGAATATAAAAATATTCTAAGAGTTGTTACAACTACCGAGTCTTACACTAGAAAATATTACAGCTATGAGGGAAATGAATCCTTCTTTATAGATAGCAGAGATGGAACAAGCGCTAGTCTATACTGTATTGATTTAGCTTCTTGGAAGGTAACCTCTTCAGTTGAAAATTTTGCACCTAAGGGTGAAACTGTTTGCTCGGTAAGGTTTGATAAGGACTACGCATATGTATGTACCGCCGTACAATTAACGGACCCTGTGTTCTTCTTTGATTTAAGTGATATAAACAATATTACCTATAAGGAAACAGGTAATATCGAAGGCTTCTCTACCTCACTAATTAATATTGGTAACGGATTTTTACTCGGTATTGGCAGAGGCGACGTTTGGGACACAATAAAGGTTGAGGTATATACTGAATACGAAAACGGTGTAAAATCTGTTTGCTCATATGAAATCAAAGATGCATACTATTCTACCGATTATAAGTCCTATTATGTTGATAGAGAAAATCAGCTTTTCGGCTTTGGATATGATAGCTATACTTACAAGCCGGATGCATCCAGATATGTACTGCTATTATTTAGTAATGGCCAGCTTATTCCTCTTGCAGATGCTGAATTGATTGGAGAAAACCACGTAAAGCGCGCAATTTATATTGATGGATATTTCTATATGTTTGGATATAAGGATTTCAAGGTAATTAAAATTTTATAATGCAAAAAACACACTCGCTTGAGTGTGTTTTTTGCTATATTTGGGCATATTAAGCTTGAGGTGATTTTATGTGTACTGCGATTTTTGATGATGGACTTTTTGGCAGAACTCTGGATTTAGAATGTAGCTATGGGGAAAGTGTGGTTATAACACCAAGGGGCTACAGATTTAATTATATATATGAAAAAGATATAAGGGATAATGCGATAATAGGGATTGCACATATAGAAAACGGTGTGCCGTTATATTATGATGCCATGAACGAAAATGGGCTTTGTATGGCGGGGCTGAATTTTCCAAAATATGCGATTTATCAGCCACGCACTGAGGGAAAAATAAATATTGCGTCCTTTGAGCTAATACCTTATATTTTAAGAAACTCAGATAGCGTGGCTGAAGCAATAAAGCTTTTAAAAGATATAAATATTACAAGTGATAGCTTTTCGTATGAGTTACAGGCGACACCGTTACATTGGATGCTTGCTGATAAAGGTGGCGCTATTGTGGTTGAGGCAACAGCGGACTTTTTTAAAATTCACAAAAATGATTTTGGAGTAATGACAAACAGTCCCGATTTTAATTATCACAGGATAAATGCTTCAAATTATATGGGCTTAAACAGTAAAACTCCTACAAATACCCTTTGTCCTAATGTTGATTTAGAAAATTATTCAAGGGGGCTTGGTGCTTTTGGGTTGCCCGGGGATTTTTCCTCTGCTTCCAGATTTATAAGAGCAATTTACACAAAAAGCCACACCTGTGTGGATAAAAGCAGGATTAATAGGTATTTTCATATAATGGATAGCGTATCTGTACCAATGGGGTGTATAATTACAGACACAGGCAAGGCTGTTTATACCATATATACCTCTTGTATGGATATGAGCAGCTGTGATTTTTATTATACCACTTATGAAAATAGATCAATTAAAAAAGTGGGGCTATATGATTTTGAGCTTGATGGGGACGAGATGATAGAGGTTGAAATATAAACAAAACACTTCAAAGTTATTAGCTTTGAAGTGTTTTGTTTTGACAATCCCTCAGTCAGCTTCGCTGACAGCTCCCTTTACACAAAGGAGCCTTTAATTGTTATGGTCGAAGTCCCATTCCGCCCTCGAGGGTGATGGTTTCTCCGTTCATAAATTTGAAGTCCGGGGATGCTAGCTGAACACAGGCTCTGCCAATTTCTGTTTCCGGATCACCAAAGTGTCCTGCGGGTGGCATTTTAACATTTGCTTTAAATGCTTCAGGATATGCCTTTTCAAAATTTTCAAGCTGAGCAGTCCAAGCAAGTGGGCAAACGATATTTGTATTTATTCCGTCCTTAGCCCATTCTGTTGCTGCTACACGGGATAGTCCTCTTATTGCTTCCTTAGCTGCTGCATATGAGCATTGACCGTAGTTACCGAAAAGTCCTGCGCCGGATGCAAAGTTGATTATGCTTCCTTTAGTTTTCTTTAAATATGGATAGCAGGCCTTCATATAGTAAAAGGTTGCATACAAGCCTGAATACATAGCGAGATTAAATTGCTCTGTTGTATGGTTTTCAATCGTTACGCCTGAAGCTGATGCTTGGGCGTTATTTATAAGCACATCTATTCTGCCAAATTCCTTGATTGCTTCCTCTACTACACTCTTTGCAATTGCCTCGTTGTCGCTTCCCTCGGATATATCGGCGCTTAATGCTAAAACCTTAATGCCATAGAGGCTTTCTAGCTCTTCCTTGGCTTTATTTAGCTTTTCTACATTTCTGCCTGTGATAACAAGGTTTGCGCCCTCCTTTGCATATGCAGTAGCAATTCCGTAGCCTATTGAGCCACATCTGCCATCGGACAGCTTTGCATAGCCTGCGCCTGTAATTATTGCTGTTTTTCCTTTTAAAAAGCTCATTTTATTTCTCCTTTATATAATTTCTAAGTCGTTTTTGGATGGGAAAGTGGGATATTTGTCCTCTAAATTATCGGAATACCAATATGCAACTGATGAAATATCGTCTTGAAGTGGCAGGTATCTTGCTTCACTTCTCCAGCCGAGTGCTTGGATAGTTACCTTTAAATCCTCTTTAAAATAGATTGGGTCGGTTATATGGAAGCGATACATATTAAAATATCTTTGAGACGAGTAGGTTGCATCTGTTTTGCTTACCTTGGATAGTCCTGAATATGGGCTTGAAAATTCAACATATTTGCCGTCAACATCAAAGTTGTATGCTCCGCCAAAATAGTCCTCTGTGCCTGTGCCACATATGGTTGGGAAGTCATTGTCTCCATCAATATAGAATTTGATCTCACCCTCTCCCCACCATCCGTTTGATTTTACTCCCCAATTCATATATGTACCCACATAAATTCCGTTGCCCTTTATATTATCAAGGATTGTATAGCTTTCCATATACGGTAATGGGTTTATTCTTCTGAATTGTGCGTGGAAATATAAGCTATTTTCGTCTATTTCCTTTTCCTCGCAGTCGATTTGATAATATACCATTATATCCTCACTATGAAGGTTTTCAATTTCGATACGGAAGGATTTAAAATATGGCATTTCAAAATATGAGTTCATTCCCCGTCTTGGATTATAGCAAATTGGTATGCTATTTATTTGTCTGTATTCGCTATTATCGGCATTACAGAAAAAGTCGTATAAGGGTGCTTCAACAGACGGTGTCCTCTGTCCGTCAAAATAGATACGGAAAACAGTCAATCTGCCTGCCGGTGAGCTATCAACAATCCAAATATGCTTAATTGCACCTTGTCCTTTTATATCGGCTATATTGTATTTTCCTCCTGCCTTGATTACCACATAGGGATTTACCTTCCAGCCTTGTCCTAATTCTCTTGCGTTATAGGCTGCGCTTCCCTCTGTTGCCATTCCTCCCTTGCCCTTTTCTCCTGTGGGATTTTCGGCTGAAAGTGAAAAGGAGCGAATGTTTTCTTTTTTTATTGTTAAATTATGCAGCATTATTTATACACCTTCCATTCGTAGCCGCACCAATCAATATAGCGATATTTTTTATTGCAGTGTGGACATTCAATAACAAAAAAGCTATCATCAAAGCCCGGTACATTGTGGTATTCTATTGTTCCCTTACCGCAAAAGCATTTGTAAACTGTTACTTGGTCGGGAGTGTTTGCACCGTCTTCATATACTTCTTTGTTTTCTATTTTTTCGGTTGGTTTTTTGTATTCGTAGTCCATGTCTTTCATCTTAACTATTTTTAAGATAGCTTTCCTTTAATATTTTTTGTAGCTTATTAATATCCACATTGCGTACATCATCAAGGCTGTCATTTACTATTATACCGATGGCTGTGCCTGTGGCTTCACCGATAGAGGTGACTGCTGGCATAATTCTAAATGATGCTTGCGCGCCTTGACTTGATGATATGCATCTGCCTGAAATAAGCATATTTCTTATGCCTTTCGGAATAAATGCTCTATATGGAATAGTATAATACTTGCCCTCTTTAAAATAATGGTGGGATGTGCCACTGCCCTCAGGATTATGAACATCTAAATCATAGTTACAGGCTACTACTCCGTCATCAAATTTTGTACAGCTTAATAAATCCCTTTCGGTAAGAATATATTCGCCTATGATTTTTCGGCTTTCCCTTACTCCTATTTCCTGTGCAGTTGACACAAGGAAGCTATTTTCCATTCCGTCTGCATGCTTTTTTAAAAAATCGTACATTTCGTGGACTTGCTTTCTTGCTATGATTTCTGCTTTTGTTTTTTTGTAGGCATTTGTTGGATTATGCTTAACTACTCGCGTTGTGTTAAAATGTAGCACATTTTTTATAGGTGTGCTGAAAACTAAAATGTTTTCCCTTGGGTTGGTAATTTCGCCTGTCTTTTGTGCTTTTTCATATTCTCTTTGGACTTTATCTAAGGTTTTATAAAATTTGTCGGTATCTACATTACCTACTCTAAAGCAAAGTGTCATTGGCTGGGTTAGCTTGTCGCTTTCTCTACCTAATATATAGTCACAGCCCGATAAAAATGAAAGCTGACCATCGCCTGTTGCGTCAATATAGTATTTTGCACTAAGTGTGATTTCACCGTCGATTGTGGCAAGAGTGATTGCTTTAATTTCGTCATTTTCTCTATTTACTCGTGTTAAATATGCGTGAAAAAGCAAATCAACATTATTTTCAAGCATCATTTCATTAAGGATATATTTTAATTCTTCCTCTAAAAAATGATTATCCCAAAGAAGCGCATTTCGCTCCTTTAGCTTCTTTATTATTTCCTTAAAAATGCCTGACGAAAAATCGACCTTTTTATTATTTATATAAGTAAAATTTGGCATAAAGGGATTTACAAGAGAGTTAGTCGCTGCTCCCCCCAATGAGTTAAATTTTTCAACCAAAAGGACTTTTATTCCCTGTCGAGATGCTGAAATCGCTGAGGCTATACCACTAAAGCCACCACCAACTACAATTAAATCGTAATTTTCCATAATCGCCCCCCTTTATGCTTATATAATAATTGTAGCATAAACTATATGGATTTTCAACTAAAAACATTAACTAAAAAAGGCACTTTTCAGTGCCTTTTTATGCTATGCTTGATTTCCCTCGGGAATTAAAATTTTATCATATACCTCAAGACGCTTTTCAGCGAATGTTAAAATTTGCTCTAGGTGGTCAATGTGCTGGCTTGGAACTGACCATTTTTGATCTTCCGCTTCTCTTACAATATCCGGAATCGCATTAAAGAATGCTGTAAAATACTCGGTGATATTTTCAAGTGTTAAAATTTCCTGTCTTAGCTCCATATATCTTTCGCACACTCTATCAAAGAAGTAGAGATAGATTTTTTGCCATAATAGGTTGTAGTTAGATGGGTTTCTTTCTGGTGCTAAGCCCATTCCGTCCTTTAGAGCTGAAATTGGGTGAGTATTTTCGTTAAATTCAATATTACCGTTCCATCTCATTCCCCATGTGCCGTCCATATCGTACATGCTACTGAACCATACCTTACCATCAAGTGTTACCCATAGGATATTTTTACTTGTGTTATCGTCGGCACAGATAAAGAAGGTATATATAATTGAGTCGATACATTTATCAACATCAGCGTATTCGTGAATTCCGTTTTTAAACGCTTCGCCATCATTATTCATAACGAAGTCGATAAGCCTTAGCATACTGTCATATGCCCACTGTGTATTGTTATCAATTAGGCTATCCTCATTTGAAGCATATTCAAGCTCGAAGCCACTTGTTGAATGTTGTCTGAAGGAAACTGCGTCATTCCATGTGTTAGTCATAAATATTGCTTGATTTTTCTCATCGCTATCCTTCATATCAAACATCCATTTATCCTTTGGAATATTTAATGTATAGATACCTTGATATTCGCCATTATTGTAAACTAAAATTGGATAGCCGTCAATTGCGCCACCGTTTGGTAGGTCGTATAGCTCGTCATTTCTTGAACGTACAATTTCACCAAAAATTTGAGCAGAAACCACATTTCTTGCTTGTGAATAGTCAATATAGTTGGCTTTTAGGCAATATTTATGCTCCTTGCCCCACGCATCAACTAGCTTTACCTTATTTTTGTTGCCTTCTGCATCTATGAGCTTGATATTGAAATTCTTTTTAGGCTTGCCTGCGCTTGATGCGCCCTGTACATTGATTTGCGCATAGCAGCTGAAATTAAGGTCACCGGAATTATATACAAATTTAACCGTGTCTTGATAATTATTCTTGTAGGTTGGTAGTGTTCCGCCTAAATCAACAACAGGCATTCCTATATCTGCGTAGGTGACTGGCTTATAGATTTTCGAGGTTGTTGTTTCGCTGGTGAAAACACCACAGCGCTCTACTGAATATTCATTTGTAATCAATATAGCTTCAAGTGTTAGCTCGCTTGTATCAAAGGATTTTGTGCATTGCGTACAAGCTCCGTTTTCGTCGCATAAATGATAACCGATTGTGGCAGGAAGCTCAAAAATCATTTCGCCCTGACAAGCATCACAGGAATATATCTTTTTGCCCTCCTCACAGGTGGAATCTATTGTTTTTACCAATGTCCATTTATGCTCAAGAGCCTTGCCCTCAGTTGCTCTACATACTGTACAGGTTTTAGGCGCTGCACAGGTTGCCTCATTCCAGCTATGTCCTTTAGGCTCGCCCTCGGTGACATCGCATTTGTTGCAATGCTTAGGTAAATAACAGCTTGCATCTATCCAGGTGTGACCGTAAACACTACCCTCACTCTTTATACAGACGCTACATATTCTTTGCTCATCACAGCCTCTGAATATCCAATTATGTGGTAAATCCTTAGTTGTACTTTCGCCACAGTTTTTACATATTTTAGGCTCCTTACAGGTAGTAACTTGCCAATTGTGACCTAGTGGATTACCGCTTGTTTCACCACACCTTTGACAGGTTTTGGCTTCCTCACAGGTTGCGTTATTATAGCTGTGCTTTATAGCCTCACCCTCTATACCACATACTGTACAGTTAGGTATTTCAAGACATACATCTGTATTCCATTGATGCTCAGTAATACCTGCGCCAATACCGCATCTTGTACATCTTTTTAGCTCTGCGCAATTAAGTGTTGTCCAATTGTGACCAAACGCCTCGCCCTCAGTTAAGCCGCAATTTTTGCAGGTTTTAGGAGAAAGGCAATTTGGCTCCCTCCAGCTATGCTCTAGCGGATTTCCCTCAGTTACGCCACAGCTTGCGCAGGTCTTAGGTGCGTCACAGGTTGCCAGCCTCCAGCTATGCGCACATTCGTTGTTGCAGGCGCATAAGCCTAGTACGATAGCAACTGTCGCAAATAATATCAAAAGTAATTTTTTCATATTTACTCCAAGCTTCAAATATTTCCAAATATAGTATAACATATTATTTTTTTGTTTGCAATATAAAAATCCTTCGGCAAGGAAGGATTTAAGGGTGTATTAAGGTTGCCACAAAAAAGAATGCTTAGTCCTCAAATTCTAAGGCTCGTACGGAAATAATAAGATATGTTACTCGCAAGATAATATATATCAAAACCACAACAAACGGCAATATTACATCTTCTTTGAGAATGTCTTTATAAAAATCGTTGAAATATACAAGCAGTAGGCTTAAATTAGCAAAGACATTTAATAGCGATTTTGTTACAGTCTTAGGCTTAGTAAAAAAATAATAGACAGTATAAAACAAATCCAATTCGTAAAATATTATAAATCCACCAATCATCACAATAAAAACTGCGTCAAAGCCTTTCATAATATCTATGCCATTAGCCGGATTCATATCATAATTGTAAGACTTGATAGCTGAAACAACAGTATAGATTGCAGTAGATAAAATTAATACTAAAAAGGTGCATTAGTAATCTTTTAAGTTTGCAATTTTATTACTCTTTGATCTATTGCATTTCCAGCACAATGTTTGAAGATTTTCTTCTACTGTATACGAAAACATCCAACTGAATACCACCCACGAACGATGTATCATGACTTTGAATCAGAGTTCTCTGTTTCCACAAAGCCCACGGATACGCTGTTCGCTCTCTCAAATAACGATAACGTCATATATCTGAATACCTTTTCCAAAACGATCTCTCCCTCTCTTCGTATCGGATACATGGTGCTTCCCAAACATCTTGTCAAAACGTATGAAGAAAAGCTCGGCTTTTACTCCTGCACCGTTCCTACCTTTATGCAATACGTTCTCACTGAACTTATTGACAACGGTGACTTTGAACGTCATATCAATCGTGTAAGAAGAGGTTTACGTAAGCAGAATAAATAATTATATAGCCGCTTATTTTTAGCATATATGGCATTATTTTGCTAACAGTTTTGACTCTTAAGAATTTTATTGTTCATTTCGGCTTCGTCTTTGTTAGCACTCTAAATATTAGAGTGCTAATATTTACAATTATGACATTTTTCTATAACAATTATGAAACAATTTGGGCTTACAATATAATCGTGAAAGGAAGAGATTCGAAAGGCGCCTGAATCTTGAATAAAAATCATCCTTTCAACAAATACTATAAATACAAAATCTATAAGGAGGATTCTGTTATGTTTGAACTTACACCCTTTGCACGCAACAACCATTTTCTTGGTTCCTATGACCCTTTCAAAGCGATGGAGGAATTTGAGAAGAACTTCTTCGGACATCAGGTTCCT
>JAGAJV010000147.1 GCA_017625915.1 Clostridia bacterium | reverse complement strand
TTTGGCAGGGGCGCAAAGACTCGAACTCTGGACACCCAGTTTTGGAGACTGGTGTTCTACCGACTGAACTACACCCCTATATTTAGCCTATGTATTATAGCATAAGTATTTCAAAATTGCAATAGTTTTTTGAAATTAATTTTAAAATGATGAAAAACAGTAAAATTTATGTTATAATTGAGAAAAAGAAAAAGATTGAGGTCACTATGAAGCTATACGCACCAAAATATTATGAGGACTTTAAATGCATTGCAGATAAATGCACACATAGCTGTTGCATTGGCTGGGAAATAGATGTTGACAAGGAAGCTATGAAAAAATATTCTAAGCTAAAAAACGGTTATGGCAGGGAAATAAAAAACAGCATAGAAAGCGGGGAAGCGCCACACTTTAAGCTACAGGAAGACGGCAGATGCCCACATCTTAGCGAAAACGGGCTATGCAAAATTATAATAAACTGTGGCGAGGAATATTTATGCGATATTTGCCGTGAGCATCCTCGATTTTATAACTACACAAATTATGGCTATGAGGTAGGCATTGGCATGTCCTGTCCCGAGGCTTGTCGCATAATTTTAAATAGTGATAGCTATAATGATTTCGAGGTTATTGCACGAGGACCGGGCGATATCGAAAGAATTGATTACGATTCCTTAATAGACAGAGAAAAAATATTTACTATTCTAAAAAACGAAAATCTAAGCTATGAAAACAAGCTAAATGTAATTTATAGTGAGTATGAAATAGACCTGAATTTTGTAGATAAAGCATCATATCTCGATTGCATAAACAATCTTGAATACTTAAATAATAGCCACAGGACGCTATTTTCTGCTTTTTCACTAGAGTCAAAGGCGAGCGAGGAAAAGGAAAAATATCTTGAAAGAGCGCTTGCGTATTTTGTTTACCGACACTGTACAGAGGCTGTGGATTATGACGAATTTAAAATATCATTGTCCTTTTGTCTTTTCTGCGAAAAGCTGCTTGCATCTCTTATTTCTGACAAAACAGAGCCAGATGTATGCGAGCTTGCAAGAATTTTGTCCGAGGAAATAGAGTATAATACCGATAATGTCGAAAAAATTAAGGAGCTTTTTATAAATTATGAAGTATTGTGATTTACATAACCATACAATTTATTCGGACGGAAGCGACACGCCATATGAATTATGTATGCTAGCAAAGCAAAAAGAAATAAGCGCTCTTGCCATTACCGACCATAATACAATAAATGGCATTTTTGAATTTGAAAAATGTGCAAAGGAAATGGGTCTGGATTACATTTTAGGCAGTGAGCTTACAACACAGCATAGCGGTAGCGAGGTACACATTATCGCTATGTTCATAAACGAAAATAACGCACACTGTATCGCTGATTTTATAGAAAGAGTTCAAAAAATCAAAAGAGAAAGTAATATAAATTTGGCTAAAAAATTAACACAAGACGGCTATAAAATCTCTTTAGAGGATTTAGAAAAGCGTTTTGGTAAAAACATAAACAGAGCACACTTTGCTACTGTTATGATTGAAATGGGAATGGTTAAATCAATCGAAGAAGCCTTTAATGGAATTTTAAAGGAAGGAAATGGCTACTACAGTGTAGCTAAACGCCCCGATACATTAAAAACAATTAGTGATATCGTATCTTGGGGCTGTATCCCTGTTTTAGCACACCCCTTGCTCAATTTTACAGAAAATGAGCTTGAAGAATTTCTACCGCTTGCCAAAAAAGCGGGACTTGTAGGCATGGAAGCATATTATTCTAAGTTTTCTGAAGAGCAAACGGAATACCTTTTAAAGCTAGCTAAAAAGCACAGTATTATTGCAAGCGGTGGAAGTGATTATCACGGCAGTATTAAAAAAACAGTAGGCTTAGGCTCAGCAAATGCGCCCTATTCCTGCTATGAAAATCTAAAAAACGCACTAGCAAAATGACCAAAAATCTCGGTGATAAACCGAGATTTTTAATTTTAAATTTGTGTAATTTACCAAAAAATGCAAAAAACATTGTATTAAATTGACAGAATATTATCTGTATGTTATAATTATTGTATAAAAATATTTATTATATAAAGGAGAATCAAAATGAAAAAGAAAATCTTTTTAATGCTTTTCGTTATTTCAATGCTCATATGCCTTTTTGCTGTTTCAGCAAGTGCGGCTGAGATAGACTATAACGAAAAGGTAACTCTTTCAGATGGCACAGAATTGCCACTTTATGACGAAAACCAAAATCCACTTATTTGGTTTATTAAGGACGCAAACGCAACAGGTATGGATAAATATGCTTCCGTACCAAACAACCGTAACACATCCGATAATGCAACCTCATATGTTACATTTAACATTAATAGTACATATGGCACAAATCAGCTTCACGATGTTTACATTAAATATTGGGATGCAGCAAATAGCAAATATGTTGATTATGGCGAAGGAACAGTAGTAGTTTATAACCTTCGCGGTGTTGACACATTATGGTGTGTTGGCTCATATGCAAACGGTAGCAACCTTGAATATGTTTATATGCCATCAACATGCAGAGATGCAGGTACATATACAGGCTATTCAAAGCTTCAGCTTGTTGATTTCTCATTAGCAACAAACTATGAGGGCTTTGGTAAGCAAGCATTCAGAAACTGTACTTCACTTCGCGAAATCAGATTTGGTACATCCGAAAACGGCTATGAGCTAAAGAGCGCTCAATATGGATGCTTATTCCAAGGCTGCACAAGCCTTACAACACTTGTATTTGCGGACATTTCAAAAATCACCGCAATTGAAAGTGGCGCATTTGAAAATTGCTATTCTTTAACAGGCACATATGAATTTTCAGGTGTTAAGAGCATTGGCTCAAAAGCATTCTATAAGGCAGCAATAAACGACGGCACAAACTTAGTTTTAAAATTCCCTGTTCTTGAAATTCTCGGCGGTAACAGCGGTGATACTCATGTATTCTCCTATTCAGGCGTACAGGAGCTATACTTCGGTGACGATATCACTCAAATGAGCTTCAATACCTTCTCAGGAGCAAATAAGCTTTGGAAGGTTGAATTTGCAGGTGTTGCAGAGGGCTTCAACTTTAAATCATACACATTTGATGACTGTACAGCATTAAAAGCATTCTCTATTCCCGAGGGCGTAACAGTGCTTCCTTCCCGTATGTTCAAGAGCTGTACAAATTTAAAGGCTGTTTACATTCCGTCAACAGTAACTAAAATTGACTCAGGCTCACAGGACCACGCAACCTTTGCTAACTGCAAGAACCTGTATTTCGTTAATGAGCCATTTACCTTTACAGGCGATAGCGATATCCCACAAAAGCCTGATGTATATTATTTCCCATCAAATCTCGAATCAATCAGTGGCGAAACCTTTAAAAAGTGCGAGAGCCTTAACAAGACACTTGTATTCGGCGAGAAAATGACAGCGATTAAAAATGCGTGGGCATTTGAGGCAGGCATTAATAATCCGACACTTGAAAATATTGTATTCCTTGGCAATGTGACAGAGATTAAGGTAGGCTCATGGAAGCTTACAGGAAAAATTTATTTCTGTAACAAGGCTGATCTTTCCGCATCCGATGTTACCATTGTAGGCAGCAAGCCAACATCATTCTGTAATGCAGATGGCAATACTGAGCATTTATTCTTAGTGAACGAAACATTTGCGGCAGATTGCGAAAACAACGCAAAGACACAAACAAGCTGCTTCTGCGGTAAGGTTGAAAAGGTTGTTGAGCAAGAAAACACAGCTTTTGGTCACGACCACGACTATATTAACGGAAAAGCAACACTTATTGCAATCGTATATGACGATTACTCTAAGGCAGGCACAAAGACAGTAAAATGCGGCGTTTGCGGTAAGGAAAATAGCGAAATCGTAGCAAATGCGCTATTTACATATAAGGGCTATTCAAAGAACGATAAGGGTGGCTTCTGTATAGGATATACTATCGACCAAGTAGCTTTGGTTGAATACGAGACCTTAAACGAAACCACAGTTGTTTACGGCTTTGCAGCAGCTGCAAATAATGTAAATCCGCTTAACGCAAATGGCGAAGTAGCTGATAATTCAATCAAGGCAGAGCTTACAAAAAGTAAATACACAGCGGCAGACTTTGTTCTTACAGCAAAGGATTGGACAGCTGAGAATGTGGCATCAGTTAAGCTATCACTTAATATGTATATAATTGCAAATAACGCAGTTAAATACATTACAGCTAAGGGAATGGCAGATACTGCTGAGGCTAAAACCTATAGCGAAATATAACAACAAAAATTGCTCTCGATTTGAGAG
>JAGAJV010000146.1 GCA_017625915.1 Clostridia bacterium | reverse complement strand
GTAAATAATAAGGTTGAAAAACTATGTTTTTCTCCATTAATGTGGGATGTTATCGCCGTTTTCGCTCTCGACGTACGTAAGTACGCCTTCGCTTGAAAACGACGATTTCTGCTCTTAATCTGCCTACCCTCTTGATTTAAGAGGCTGACACATTAAAAAGAAAAGACAGAAATTTCAAAGGAAATTTCTGTCTTTTGTTATTATCTGCTTAAATTTGTTTATAACACAATTCTTCTTAATGTATCAGCCCTTTTATTTTTTAAATAGCAATTTTTGCTTGTTTATTTTATATTTTAATTGATTAAGAAGGCTGCTGGGAGAAAGCACCTTAACAAATTGACCAAAGGACAAAATTCTTATAATTAGCTCTGCTTCATCTATTGCATCATAACATATTGTTATATGATACACATTGTCGCTTTCCTTTATTGCCGTTTTTCTAAAGTGTGCAAAATGAAGCATAAAGCGCTCAAGTGTATTTCTTTCATCATATAGCTCAATTTCAACACTCCTGGGGGTATTTTCTCTGATTTGCCTTAAATTTATAATGTGGCTATCGTATATTTCACAGCTGGTTATACTAGAAATATTCACTATATGCACCTGAAAGGAATTCCTTGTTATAAGCCTGAATTTATCGTCCTTAGGAGAAAACTCCAAATAACAAGGAATTGCAAGAGTATTTATGCTTTTACCTCTACTTGACACCATCGCAATTTTAAGTCCCTTTTTCTCCTTGATAGCAGTTAAAACAGTGCGAAAATTCCTTATATAGTCTTTATTTTCATAATTATCCCCATTGTTATAGCTATCATATATGTAGTAATCACTAGGCAAAAATAACGGCTCAACATCAGATAAAATATCGGTATCGTCAGTAAAAAGCCTAATTCTTTTATCAAGAAAAATTGATTTTAGCCACCTTTTTTGCAAGGTTGTAAGTGGCATTGTTGGCTTATTTTTAATAGGTGTTGTGCCATTTTTATTTAATAGCTGATATTCCTGTGAATTAAGCTTGCTTGAAATTTCAAAAAAGCTTTCAGAAAATGCATTTTTTTCGATTATTTCGCGCATTTCGCTTTTTGTAATAGGCGCTTTTATAGCTTTTTCTAATATTTTTGCTACAGCATTGTAATAACAGCCATATAATTCATTAAATACCACAGTTTTCTCCTTTCTAGGAAATAGGGGATAGAGGACAGGGGATTAGTTGTACAATTTGTATAATTTTTCAAAATCTCTAAGGAAGCGTGTTTGATTTTTACGGTTAGAAAAGCTAATATATGTTATACGCAGGATAAAGGTGCGTATCCAAGGCACAACTTCCCACGAGTCGTACACATCGGCAGAAAATTTGTAGTGGCTTGCGTCAACCATTTCAACAGTACCAACTCGCTTTTCACGGTTTAGTCGCTTTACAATATATTCCTCACCCTTATTTACCTCAACTATAAATTCAATATGCTCAGTATTACGGCGCACAATAACGCCCCACATATGCTTTTTAGCATTCTCAAGCTGTTGTCGCATTTTGTCAAAGCTTAAACACTCCTCAGCTAATTTTACTTCCTTAATATAATCAATTCTGATAGATGTTAGCGTATTAAATTTTAAATCGTAAGCTAAAATATGCTCTCTGCCGCCCTGTGCGCTGGCAAAGACCTGTAAGGGTACTATTTTTTTATCAATGCTTCCATTTTTCTTAGTGGAAGCTTTTTTTATTTCAATTGCTCTTTTTTCCTTAATTGCTAAAAGAATAGAGCATAATATATCGCTATCAAGAGCGCTTGTTATGTAGTGATGCTTAAATGCAAAAATGCTATCCTGTGTGTCTAATTTATCCAAAATAAATGAGCCCAACGCGCCAACAGGTGCTATTTCACTAAAATATTGAAGTAGCGTATCAAGCTTTGAGTAATCAATATCGCTTGCTCTTTTGTAGTAGTTTGTTTTGCCTTTTTTAACTGCCTCAATAAGACCCTCCCTTTCATATTCCTTTAGCTTTTTTCTAACAGTGGACTCGTCAAAGGAAAGTGGCTCGTCAAAATTAGAAAGGTATTCGTCCTCAATAATATCAACTATTTCAGTTACAGAAAAAGCAACCGATGAAGAATATAGAATATCAAATATAATAAAATGAAGTGTTATATCCTTATCTGTAAAGCTCTTAGCCTTAAGAGATTTATAGAGAGGATTTTTTGAAATATGCCTTGTGTCAATTTCAATAAACATATTTTTTCCATCCTGTGTGCGTATAAAATGCATATGCTCACTAAGATAGCTCTCAATTCGGCGCCTTTCATCGTCGTAGGAGCGAAGGCTTTTTTCTGTAAACTCCTCACGGCTCTTAAAGCCATAAACATAAAAGTCCCTCATATATTCACGAATTTTTTCGTAATTTTTGATTAATTCGGTAAACATTGATTTTCTCCCTTCGGTCGAAATAGCCGTTAGCAGTTAGTGGTTAGCAGATTACTTTACAATAATACATATCAAGTATAACATATAAATATAGTTAATGTCTATAAATTTTTTCTAATTAATCATTTAATCTAACTTGCTAATAGCTAGTAGCTATTGGCTAACGGCTACGAAAATATTTTTTTTAAAAATGTTTTCGCATACTTTTTTCCAAGATAAATTAAAAATTTTATGGTAAGATTTGGTTGTAAGGTGAATTTTGTTAGTGTTTGCTTCACGACGGTGCATAAGGGTATCCCAAAATGTATGCCAATTTACTTTACGCCCTGATATATGGAAATATATCAACTGAATTTTCGTGGGTTCGAATCCCACTCATTCATTCCTATCATGAATGGCCAGCGGTATGGAGTTCAAAATTTTTAGCTTAGCTTGAAATAGAGCTTGGCACACGCCTTCTAAGCGTTTTAATTGTCAGTTTATTCTGACGCAAAAATTTGAGAAAGAAAAAACTCAAAATCAAAGCATCTTGGCTCCTTTGCTTGCTTATTTATCTTTTAAAAAGGTATAGAGAAGCGAAGGGAACGCAAGTGAATATTTACCTTGTCAAGGTTGAATACCGTATGTGTACGAGGATAGTCAAGCACCGTTTGCTCCGCTATTTAGAAGCATACTTAAAATTTTTGCCGTAAATATTCATAGATGCTTATCGCCACCAACAGCAAAGGCTGATAATATAAATATTTTAATTAAAAGGAGAAAAATTAAATGAAAGCTATTGTAATTAACGAAAAGCAAAGAGGATTAGTTTTTGAAAACGGTAAGTTTGTAAAGCTAATAACAGCAGGCAAGTATAGATTTTTTAGAAATAAAACCGTTGAGATTTTAAGTGAGGCTGTAAGAATTTATACTGAAAAATGCTCAATTGAAGCATTACTTGATAACGAGGAATTTAAAAGCTCGGTTGATGTGTATGAAATTAAGGATAACGAGCTTGGCTTAAGATTTGTAAACGGTAAGCTTATCGACACATTTAAGACAGGTAAGTATGCGTTTTTCAAAACAAAAGCTGATACCGAAATGAGAATTATCGACACATCAGAGGCAGAAATAACCGGCATTAACCCTGTGGTAATAGGACTACCTGTTTCTACATATGTAAGATACGAGGTTCAGCCATACGAAAAGGGTATTTTATACATTGACAACAAGCTAACAAAGGTTCTTGACGGCGGTGTATATTACTTTTGGAGAAACGGCTCAACAATTAAGGTTGAATGTGTTGATACAAGACTAATTCAACTAAACATTCAAGGACAGGAAATTCTTACACAGGATAAGGTTTCCTTAAGAATTAACTTTATTTGCAGCTACAATCTTACAGATATAGTTAAATCTGTTTCTGAAATTGATGACTACGAGGAGCAAATAAGAGTTATTGCTCAATTAGCCCTTCGTGACTATGTTGGCAAGTATAAGCTTGACGAAATTCTTGAAAACAAGGATGCTATTTCTAAGTTTGTTTACGACAGACTAAAGGAAAAGGAAAACGAGCTATATATTAAGGTACAGGACGCAGGTGTTAAGGATATTATTTTACCGGGCGAAATCCGTAACATTATGAACACTGTGCTTGTTGCTGAAAAGCAGGCTCAGGCAAATGTAATTGCACGTAGAGAAGAGGTTGCCTCAACCCGTTCACTGCTTAACACTGCTAAGCTAATGGACGAAAACCAAACACTTTACAAGCTAAAGGAGCTTGAGTACATAGAGAGAATTTGCGAAAATGTTGGCAATATTTCCTTAAATGGTGGTGACGGAATTATTGCTCAGCTATCAACTATTCTTAAGGGTAAATAAGAAATACACTCTGCTGTTTTTTCGGTAGAGTGTATTTTTCTGTTTATTTACAATATTACAGTTGATTAAATACATTTTTTGTGTTACAATATATAAGTAATTTATTTTTGAAAGGATAATAAAATGGGAAAGAAAAAGAAAAACAGTAACTATGTTACTGAAAAAAGAATAAAAGCAAAAGAGGATGCTATAAAGGCAAAAAAGGCTTATAGAACCAAAAAAATTACAATATCAACTATTGCTATCGTTCTTGCTATTGCTTGCCTTGTATTTGGAATTATTTTATTATCAAGAGCATGCGCTTATCCAAAATCAATACTTGGCAGTGATAATCCTAAGGAAGAATCAACAGTAAACAATTCCTTTAAGGCAACACACCATGCAGCAATTGAGGTTGAGGGCTACGGTACAATTCACCTAGAGCTTTATGGCGAGGAAGCGCCGGAAACAGTTGGTAACTTTGTAATGCTAGCGCAAAAGGGCTTCTATAACGGTCTTACATTCCACAGAATTATGGATAACTTTATGATTCAAGGCGGTGACCCAAAGGGCAACGGCACAGGTGGCTATGTGGTTGACGGTAAGGAGCAAAACATTAAGGGCGAATTTAAGGAAAATGGCGTAGAAAACGATATTAAGCATATTCGTGGCACAATATCTATGGCTCGTGAGGGAGCTGACAAGGATAGCGCATCAAGCCAATTCTTTATAGTTCACAAAACATCAACAAATAATACAGTATCTCTTGATAACAAATATGCAGCATTTGGTATGGTAACAAGCGGTATGCAAATTGTTGATAAAATTTGCTATGATGTAGAGGAAGGCTCAAACGGTTCAGTTACAAAGGCTGACCAACCAGTGATTAAGTCTATAACTATTCATCCTGCTGATCATTAATTAGCTGTTTGCTGTGACGAATTATTGAAATAATAAAGCCTCTTGATTTTAGTCAAGAGGTTTTTTTGGTCTTATCACAAGTAAATATTTGTTTTTATCAAAATTTTCTACATATTCCTCCATATCTTCTTTTGTTAGTTTTTTATCGTGTAAAAGAGTTGCATATTCTAAAATTGCCAGCTGTTTTAATTTTTCACCACTATAGCTTTCCAAGCAAAACTGCTTTTTCTTTCGTTCAATAAAAAAATTAAATATTTCATTATATACTCTATTATATTTTTCTGTATTTAAAACACCTGTATGGTTACAAAAATATTTAAAAGCTTTCCATGTAAGATTTCTATATAAATTTTCCATAGGTGTTTCATTAAGTAAAATAAAATCCATAAAAGCCTCATTTTATGATTTGACATATAGTGAATGTCTTTTTCTTTATCGTAACATAATAAAATATAATTGTCAAGCACTAAATGTCAAATTATATGGAGATAGTATGTTTAAGAATAAAGCAACTAATGGAAAAAATAATATTTGTGGTGAAAAAATAAATAAGCTACGCAAAGAGCAAACACCTAAAATGTCTCAAAGAATGTTAGCAGAAAAGCTTCAGCTATTTGGAATTGATGTAGATAAAAACGCAATTCAAAGAATAGAGACGGGTGAGAGATTTGTTACTGATATAGAGCTTGTTAAGCTAGCAGAAATATTTAATGTAAGCTGTGACGAATTATTAAAATAATAAAACCTCTTGATTTTTAGTCAAGAGGTTTTTTAATGAATTGCCTATGGCATGAATTGAGCAAGCTCATGAATTACTTCGAATGAATTGAAGCTTTGCTTCATTAAGGCTTTGCCTTATTCTTCGCTGAAGCTATCCTTGCCAACGCCACAAAGTGGGCACTCAAAATCCTCAGGTAGGTCCTCAAATTTTGTGCCTGGAGCAATACCGTATTCAGGTGCGCCCTTTTCCTCGTCGTATTCCCATCCACATACGTCACATACATATTTTTTCATAGCTATATCTCCTTTAATTAAATTATTTTTCTTTATACTCTGCTATATACGGTAAATTTCTGTAAAATTCACCACAATCAAGACCGTAGCCTATTACAAATAAATCCGGTATCGTAAATAGAGAAATGTCTGCTTTAAATTCAACCACGCGTCTATCTGGCTTATCAAGTAAGGTAACAACAGTTAATGAAAGCGGATTTCTTGCCTTAAGTAGCTTTACAACATCATTTAGAGTACGACCTGTATCAATAATATCCTCAACAATAACTAAATGATAATTGCTTACATCCTTATCTAAATCCATTGTAATATTTACAATTCCACTGGACTGCGTTCCGTTATAATAGCTTTTTGCACACATAAAGCCAATTTCACAAGGAACAGATACAGCACGGCAAAGATCTGCCATGAATACAAATGCACCCTTTAAAATACTTACAAGCAAAATAGGTCTGCCATCATAAAGCTTATCAATTTTCTTACCTGCCTTTTTAATAGCCTCGTCTATTTCTTCCTTAGTTATTAGTATACTTTTAATTTTATCATTATATTCTTTAATATCCATTTTCATTACCTTTAGTTAAAAAGCTCTGTTGATAGCTTTTCTACTTTTAAGCCCTTCTTATAATATTCAAGGAAGGATGCAAATTTTTTCTTTTCTTCCTTGCTTGCCATAACAGTTGTTTTTTCTGTTTTTGAGAATAATTTATCTAAAAAGTCCTCAAGAGTGTCGATTTTTAATACTGAATAGAGTGCTAAAACAGCCACTCCCCAAGCACCGCCCTCGCCTGCATTTTTCATAACAGTGATAGGTGCGTTAAGAGCTGCGCTCATTGCGTTAGCTCCTACAAATTCAGTTTTAAAGAAGCCACCGTGTCCGCAAATATCGTCAATTTTTACTTTTTCCTCTTGAAGTATTTCCATACCAACTGCCATAGCGCCAAGAGCAGAATATAGCTGTAGCTGCATAAAGTTAGCAAGCGTTAGCTTACCGTCAGGCTTTCTTGCAATTAGAGGAATACCCGTTTCCATTCCTACAATAGGCTCACCTGATAAAAAGTTATAGCCTACAAGTCCGCCTACATTAAAATCACTCTCTAAGGATTTTTCATATAGCTTATCAAATAGCTGTCCCTTGCCAATTGAGCCACCTGCAAGATCAATTACCTCATTAAAAAGAGAAGCCCAGGCATTAATTTCAGATGTAAAATTATTTGCGTGTACCATTGCAACAGGCTTGCCTGACGGCGTTGCTACAACATCTATGCTTTCGTTTACCTTAGATAAATTCTTTTCTAAAACTACCATAGCAAAGGCAGATGTGCCGGCAGATACATTTCCTGTATGTACTCTTACAGCATTCGTTGCAACCATACCTGTGCCTGCATCTCCCTCAGGTGGACAGAATATTGCGCCTGGCTTTAATTTACCGCTTACATCAAGTAGCTTAGCTCCCTCGTCTGTTAGTGTACCTGCGTCCTCACCGGCTAATAATATTGTTGGTAATAAATCGTAAATATCAATATTTAAGCCGTGGTGTGTCAATAATTCGTTATATTTTGCGATTTTTTTCTTATCGTAATCGTTATCCTTAATAGGTAGCATACCGGCACCGTCACCAATGCCAATAACCTTTTTACCTGTTAGCTTCCAATGAACATAGCCTGCAAGGGTAGTTAAAAATGTAACCTTGTCAACATGCTCCTCTTTATTTAAAACTGCTTGATAAAAATGTGAGCCACTCCATCTTTGAGGCATATTAAATTCAAGAGCCTCAGTTAATTCAGCTGCTGCCTTAGCTGTGTTTGTATTTCTCCAGGTCCTAAACGGAACAAGTAAATTATCGTCCTTATCAAATGCAAGGTATCCGTGCATCATAGCAGAAATACCAATACCGTCAAGCTTTTCAATATTCTCACCGTAATTTTCTATAAGAGAGGAATAAGCCGATTGTAAGCCGGTCCAAACATCGTCAAGGTCATAAGTCCAAAGACCGTCCTTTAATTGATTTTCCCACTCGTATGAGCCTTGTGCAAGCACATTTGAGCCTTCGTCTATTAAAACTGCCTTAATTCTTGTAGAGCCAAACTCTACTCCAAGTATTTTTTTCATAAATTTCTCCTTTTAAATCATAAAGCTTATTGCATATAAAATTAATAAATGAGCAGGATAGAATATGTAGAAAAAGTATTTTAGCTTAGCTTTTCCTCTTTTTTCTGAATAAAGTAAAAGTATAAAAAGTGATATAAAGCTATATAATTGAATTATATTATTTCTACTGTACAAAAATAGCGGGATTGCCATACAAGTTATTCTTACATAAATATTATCAAGCTTTTTTAACCACGCAGGCGCCTCTGTTTTATCAAGAGTTGGCGCGCTTGCAAATACTGCACACATACAGCCATAAAAGCCATAGCTATAATGAAACCAATCAAATATTTTTGGTAAAAAATACGGTAAAATAGCTACTACTACAAATAATAAAAATGTAAGTGCTTTAAAAATTATTTTTTTGTTTTTGTCAAACAAAAATTTTTTAAATAAATCCATCGAGTATATAACTATAATTGAAATACTAAAGGTTAAAAGTATATTAAAATGATAATCCTTAATAAAAACAATTAAAATTATTTGAAAAATAATTCCTGTAATTAATATAGTTAATAAATATCTTAATTTATTTCTAGTATATTTTGCACCCTCAGCTATCATAAATGCAAAGATAGGAAAGGAAAGCCTGCCTATAATTCTTAAAATTAATAAATTTGGCAATAAAATAGCTCCTATATGGTCTATTAGCATAGTTATACAAGCAAGTATTTTTAGCTGATTTGATGTAAAAATTCTTATTTTATTCAAAGTGTCACTCCTTAAATAGAATTTATTAAAAATATTGTAGCATACTTTTTCAAATATTGCAATTTAATTTTAAAATATGATAACTAAGAGTGAAAGAATTATCTCAACTCTGTAAATAAAAATACAGTACCAAAAATGGTACTGTATTTTTATTGGCATGCCAAGAGGAACCTAAAACGAACATTTATATTTCGCATAAGCCATTTTTTGAAATTAATTTAGCTAACTCTTCTCTCATAAATTCTTTAGTTACACCATCATTGTTGCTATTTCTGCCATTTAAAATTAATTTGTTATCTTTTACTGTCGAATCATTAAGAGAGATAATACCTAAGTAATGTGAAACATTGACAAAAAGCTTACTTTTAAAATCATAAGCGAAACACTGATAGGGACATGCCCAGTAGCAACCGTCAAGCACAAAAATTTCGCCTATTTGTTTAACATCTGTAATTATGAAGGATTCCTCACCTGTTTTTATTGCCTGTGGTACATAATTGTAAAATTCACACATTGTTTCTGTATCAAGCAAAGTAAAACCGTATAGAGTTTTTCTGAAAAACAAGTAAGAATGTCCGTTTAGCATAACCTTAAAGAAGCTATTTTCGTAGTTGTGTTCCTCAAATAGTTCACATTGATACTTCAAATTGTTTTTTGTTAAATTAACAAGCGCTTTTTCCCTACTATGAATAATGCCATCTATGTTTTTTTGCGCCTCATAAGCATCAATATTGATTGAAATGTCAGCAATTTTTGAAGAAATATGTTCGACAAAATCAAATTCAAAGTTGCCACAATATTCTTTTATATAATTATCCATAATCATCCCTCCAAGTTAGCTTTTGTAGTATTGATAGAGGAAATGAGCATTCTGCGAATAGCACCACAATCGTGCGCAATATGTTTTAAGTTATCGCTTGATATTATATTTGCTTTTTCTAATAGCTCAAGCCAATAATCTGTTTCATAGCATTCTTTTAAAGCAATTTGCAATTTGGAAATAAAATCAAGCTTGCTTTGAGCATATTTAGCTTCG
>JAGAJV010000145.1 GCA_017625915.1 Clostridia bacterium | reverse complement strand
TCTAAAATCTTAATCTTAAAAAACATATCGACCCCATTATATAATTATTTAATTAAAAATTATAGCATTATAAACCATATCTGTCAAGTCTTAGTTGAAAAATATACCATTATATGCTATAATCAAATTGTTTAAAAGCCGTCAGCAGTCAGCCGTTAGCCGTCAGCGAAGGACTTTAACTCTAGCTCGTATTTTGAAAAGGAGAAAATTATGAAAAGTGTAGATTTCAGCAATATAAAAATCACAGGTGGCTTTTGGAAGGAAAGACAGGACCTTATAAGAAATGTCACCGTAAATGCAGTGTACGATAGATTTTACGATACAGGCAGAATTGATGCGTTTAAATTTGACAAGGACTCAGAAATAAAGCCTCATATATTTTGGGACAGCGATGTTGCAAAATGGATGGAGGGCGTAGCTTATTTGCTAGTTGAAAAAAGAGAGCCGCATCTTGAAAAAATTGTTGAAGGCTTAATCGACCTAATCGAAAAAAACCAGGAAGAGTGTGGATATTTCAATATTTTCTTCACTGTAGTAGAACCACAAAATCGCTTTACAAACCGTGATTGCCACGAGCTTTATTGCGCAGGACATTTAATGGAGGCGTCAGTTGCTTACTATCAAGCAACAGGCAAGCGCAGATTTCTTGATTTAATGTGCAAATATGCCGATTATATTGAAAAGCGCTTTAAAATTGATAGGGATACAGCCTTTGTAACTCCGGGACATCAGGAAATCGAGCTAGCACTTGTTAAAATGTACGAGGTAACTAAAGAAAAAAGATACCTGGAGCTTTCTAAATTCTTTGTTGACGAAAGAGGCAAAAGAAAGGAATTTCGTTACGATTGGTGCAAGGAAAGCTATCATCAATCCCACATTCCCGTAAGAGAGCAGTCCGAGGCTGTTGGTCACGCAGTTCGCGCCACATATCTATACTGCGCTATGGCAGATTTAGCGCTAAGATATGGCGATAAGGAGCTTAAGAGCGCTTGCGAAAGAATTTTTGACGACATAGTAAATCATAAAATGTATATTACAGGTGGTATAGGCTCATCAAGAGCAGGAGAAGCATTTACAATCCCTTACGACCTACCAAATCTGATTGCCTACACAGAAAGCTGTGCAGCTATAGGACTTGTGCTTTTCTGCCACAGGATGCTGCTTTTAACCAATGATGTAAAGTATTCTCACACAATTGAAAGAGCGCTTTATAACGGATTTTTGTCCTCATTCTCTCTTGATGGAAAATCATTTTTCTATTGCAATCCGTTAGAGGTTTTACCGTCATTACATAAGCGCGACGAGGAGCTGACTGAAAAAACAATAAATATGCCAATTACTCAAAGAGTAGAGGTTTTTGAATGCTCCTGTTGCCCACCAAATATTGTGCGCTTTGTGCCGTCAATTGGAAATTATCTATACACCTACGACCAAAACTCAATTTATGTGCATCAATTTACGGAAAGCACCGCCCAAATTGACGGTGTCACAATAGAGCAAAAAACAAGCTATCCGCAAAGTGGCAAAATATCCATTAAGGTAACAGGCAAGGACACTACCCTTTATGTGCGTATCCCTGAATTTATCGACACATATGAGGGTAAAACAGAAAACGGCTATGCTATATTCAATGTTAAAAACGGCGAAACAATAGAGCTAAATTTTGATATGCAACCAAGGCTAATCGAAGCAAACCCACTTGTTACCTTTGACAGTGGCAAGGTAGCAATTATGCGTGGACCTGTGGTTTACTGCCTTGAGGGTGTTGACAACGGTCCAAATCTTCGTGATATAAGAATAGATAAAAACGGCAAATTTACAGAAAAAATTGACACAGACCTAGGCGTTTTAGCCTTAGAGTGCAAGGCATATCGCAGAAAGCCAACGAAAGCCCTCTATGCACCGATGTCAAATGAAAGAATAGAAATAACAGCTAAGCTAATACCGTACTATGCCTTTGCCAACCGAGGCGAAAGTGAAATGCAGGTGTGGAGCTTAGTGGAGTAAGCAACAAAGCTAATGCGAGCTTGCTAAATTCATGGCATAGACAATTTATGACCGATGGTCAATTCATTTAGAATGAGGAATTAAAAATGTTTAATAAAATAGCACAATATAAGGAGCTAAAGAGTGGTGTAAAGCACTGCACCTTTAATCCAAATGGACCGGGGGTTGTGCGTATTCATTTAATACCACCAAAATTTAACCTCTTTAAAACCTCTGGCTACATTGTAATTTTAAATGGCTACTATCTTTTACCTCTTGGCTATTCTTGGGCGATTATGCTTTCAAAATTTATAAGCCAGGTAAATAAATTTGAGGGAAAGCCAATTAGTGACGAGGATTATCAAGATATTTTTGATAAGACTGTAAAAAGCACATTAAAGATATATCCATCTGTAAAAAGAGAAGAAATTTGTGACGACCTTTCCTATATGCTCGACACCATTTTCGCAGTGGCAAGGGGTGAAAAAATTGACACAGGTATCGAAAAAATGTCAATTCGTAGCTATAGTGATAATATGCTTTCCCCTCACAGAATGGATTTAATGGTTAGCGCTATGAATGATATCGACGGCAAGTGGAAATGCAACCAAAAATGTATTTTCTGCTATGCGTCAGGTCAGCATTTAAGCAAGGTAACGGAATTATCCACACAGGAATGGAAAAATGCTATTGACAAATTTAAAAAAGCAGGCGTGCCAATGATTACCTTTACAGGTGGCGAGCCTACTATGAGAGAGGATTTATGCGAGCTTATTGACTATTCCAAATGGTTTGTAACTCGCTTAAATACAAACGGCGTGCTTTTATCACCGTCACTCTGTGAGAATTTAGCAAAAGCAAGCCTTGACAGTGTACAAATTACACTGTATTCAAGTAAGGAGCAAATACATAATCAGCTTGTTGGCAGTGAGCATTTTAGCGACACAGTAAAGGGTATTTCTAATGCAGTGAGCGCTGGGCTGTATGTTAGCATAAATACACCGCTATGTAAGAAAAACAGCGACTACTTATCCACCCTTAAATTTGTAAATTCTTTAGGCGTTAAATTTGTAACAATAAGCGGTTTGATTTGCACAGGCACTGCCGAAATTAATCACTCTGAATACGATTTAACTGAAAATGAGCTATACGAAATTGTAAGGAGCGCTAAGGAATATTGCAACGAAAACGGAATGGAAATTGACTTTACCTCACCGGGTCTAATAAAAAGCGAGCTACTTGAGGAGCTAAAAATGAATGTGCCAATGTGTGGCGCTTGCCTTTCTAATATGGCTATAGCTCCGGACGGTACTGTAATTCCTTGTCAAAGCTGGCTTAAGGAAAATAGTGGGCTTGGCAATATCCTTACAGATAATTTTAAGCAAATTTGGAAAAATCCAAAATGTCAGCAATTACGCAAAATGAATGATAAGGAAGCACTCTCTTGCCCATTTAGAGAAAAAAACGAAAGGGAGTGTAAATAAAATGGCTAAAAGAAAAAAGAAAAGCATATATGATTTTTCAGAGGAAGCGATAAAAAAACGCAGAACATTCCCCACACCTAGATTAATTCTTCTAATTGCGCTTATTATTGTACAGGTATTTTTCGTACTTTTTATGATTTTCTATGAGCCGACGCCTCAGGATAAGATTGAAAAATATGAAATTTTTGTAACGCCTAAGGACGATGGTACACTTGATATTGAATATAAAATCCGATGGATGCCTCTTGACACAAGTGAGCCTCTTAGCTGGGTGTATATAGGTGTTCCAAATCCGGAGTATACTGTTTTGGAATATTCAAGCAATATAAAGAGTATTGAAAAATATTATGACGATTACGATATGTGCCATATGGACATAGAATTTAAAAATAACTATGTGGCAAATCAAGTATTTAATTTTTCAGTTAAAATCAATCAAAGATATATGCTTTGCGAGGATAACGGAAACAAATTTTACGAGCTTGTACCCTGTTGGTTTAATAGCATAAATGTGGAAAGCTATTCATTTAATTGGTACGATAACGGAAAAATTTCAAGCTCAAATAGCGCTACAAAAAATGGAAATTGGCTAAATTGGAGTGGCTCAATGGAGGCAGGAGAGTATCGCTTATTAAGAGTTAATTATAGCGAATTTAATGCTCCCACTGTCAGATACCAAAGCTTTGACGACAGTGGTGTGGGTAATAGCTTAGAGGATGACAAGTGGACTGCTGTTTTCTTTGGAATATTAATAATATCCTTCTGCTTTATTGTGGAGCTTTTTATAATTGACTGTTTTGTTTCATATCACCGTGGCAGAGGCTTTTTCCGTGGTTACGGTCACCATATGTATATTTACGGTAGGTCAAATCCAAAATATAAGGAAGCTGAAGTAAGGCATAATGCATCTCACGGTGGCAGAGGACACGGTGGCGGTGGATGCGCCTGTGCCTGTGCTTGCGCCTGTGCAGGCGGTGGCAGAGCAGGCTGTTCGCAAAAGGATGTAGGATGTAGGGCGTAGGATGTAGGATGTAGGATGTAGGATGCGGTGGTGGGTTTATGCATAACACCTTTGACACACAAGTAAAACTGTGCTAAAATGTATCAAAATTAACTTAGGAGAGATAAAATGACACCCGAAATTATTGCAACAATTTGCGAAACTATAATGGTAATCTGCTTTGGTATTTCTTGGCCGCTATCCATTTATAAGAGTGCAACCTCAAAAAGCACAAAGGGCAAAAGCCCATACTTTACTATGGCAATTATAACAGGCTATGTAGCTATTATAATCGGAAAGATTGTACTTGGTGAGTTTACATATTGGCTCGATATTCTTAAATTCGTCCTATATATAGTAAACCTGGTTATGGTTTCCACCGACCTTGCATTATACTTTAGAAACAGAAGGCTTGAAAAATCAAAGAAATAATAAAAAAGCAATCCGACAAAAATCGGATTGCTTTTTTGTAAAACGAAAACCACGCGATAGTCGTGTGGTTCAAAAAAGGCTATTGGCAATGAGCAAAAAGCAAATAAAAATTCAGCGAAGAATGACCTTGTGTCAAAGGCTCCCTTGTGTAAAGGGAGCTGTCAGCGAAGCTGACTGAGGGATTGTTTTGTATAGATTATCGCTTTTTACAATCCCTCCGTCACATCAAGATGTGCC
>JAGAJV010000144.1 GCA_017625915.1 Clostridia bacterium | reverse complement strand
TTTTCCGTTTTCGATTTTTACTAGCTGCTCTGCCTCGTGATTGATTTTTAAGCCAATATCCTGTCTTGGCATTATGCTAACAAGGTTGATTTTCATTTTCTCGCCCTGCCATAGCTCGTTTGAAAAGCTTTTGTTTGTTTTTGTTAGTTCCTTAATGTTTAGTAGCATTGTTGCTCCTTTCAGTCGCTTTTTAGTGGTTAGTGGTTAGTGGTTAGTGGCTAGACCGTTTTTATATCGCATTTAGATTATATAATTCTAGTTTTGAAAAATTTATCGAATTTACTGATTAATATAAATATATTAAAAAATTTCTCAAATATGCAACTATCATTAAATTACGCATATATTACTACATCTCATCCACCGCAAGCGTCTCTTTGGCAGGGCACACCCCTTCCCCTCCAAACAAATAGGAAGGCATTAAAAAAGGCTATTGCCGATGAGCAGAAAGCAAATAAAAATTCAGCGAAGAATGACCTTGTGTCAAAGGCTCCCTTGTGTAAAGGGAGCTGTCAGCAAAGCTGACTGAGGGATTGTTTTGTATAGATTATCGCTTTTCCCACTTGAGCGGGGGTGCGTAACAAATGCACGGCTGACATGCCAATAAAAGACGCACTTGTGCGTAGCCTGTAGTATTAGGGCTATGCCCGAAACTGAAATACCACCCGCATATGATATGCGGGTGGATATTTATTATTTTGTTTGTAATGCGTCACGGATTTCTGTTAGCAATTCTTGTTGAGTTTGGAAATAGAGCCTTTGCGCTTCTTCCTTTTCACGCTTTAGCTGTTCGATTTCCTTAAGTCTTGCTTCCTCTGCTTTTTTGGCTTCCTCGGCTTTGGCTTTTTCCTCCGCTTCCTTTTTGCGTCTTGCTTTAGCCTCCTCGGGGTTAAGCTCGTCGTACCACTTTTTGCTTTCCTCCTCCAGATGCTTTTTAAGCCTTGTATATAGCTTTACTACTATAAATACCGTTAAGGAAATGATTAAAAAGTCGATTACTGCCTGCAAAAACATTCCATATGTAAAGGCAACCTCGGCTTTTGTTATATTGCCAAGCTTGTCCACCTCGGCCGGATGAACCACATATTTTAAATCGGCTAAATCAAAGCCGCCTACAAACATACCGATAAGTGGATTTATAAAGCTATCCACTAGCTGAGATACAATTTTATTAAATGCAGCGCCCACAACCATAGCAACGGCTAAATCTACCACATTACCACGGGATATAAAGGTCTTAAAGTCAGTCCAAAACTGTTTTTGTTTCTTTTGCTTTGGCATTTTTCTCTCCTCTCATTTTTTCTGTGTACAGTATAGCACATTTGGATATGTTTAGCAATAGAAAATTTCCTCGTTCTAGAGATTTTACCGTATCGAAAACACTATTTCATATGCCAAATAATTAGCCAACGCCGTTGCAAATGAAACAACAATCATTACTAAAAAGTAAGCTTTACTTTTCCTATCTCCAAAAGCTTTAGCTATAATAGCACCTATAGTGGCAATTACAATAAGAATAAAGTATTCTATAATTCCTAAAAATTTAACAGTAAAGTAGCTAAATACTCCAACAACGCTTTCTCTAAAATTTTCGGGAGATAATATTTGAGGATACATCCTTAAAAATGCCAATACAAGCTCAATAGTAAAATTCAAATATAATACTGTAGTTATAATTATCAATATTAAATTAAATATTTTTCTTTTGCTCATATTATCACCCCCTTACAGTATATCATAGCTTTCATAATAATGTCAATATATCCATATATTACAGTTGTCAAATTCAACAAAATATGCTATAATTAGCATAGAGAGGTGATATTATGGATAAAAAGACCAATGCAATTAAGATTTTTAAAATAGCAGGCACTATAATTTATGCGCTTACAACTATATTTTTAATAATTATGCTCTCAGCCGTTATGGTTGATATGAGGGCGGATAAGGATTTATGGGAGCTTGGCGGCGCTCTTTCAATGGTAATTACACTTATAGCATCTATCGCTTATATTATTCCGATTATACTAGGCGGAATCGGTACGGTAATGTCAGGCAAAATCGGAGATAAAAAAAGCAAGCTATATTTTATATTTATGATTTTTGTGCCTGTTGTAACCGCTGCCGCTAATTTTGTTACATATTTGATAATCTTAAAATAGCCTTCAGCAGACAGCTAACATCTAAAAAGGGGCTGACACATTAAGAAGCCTTGTATTACTGCCTTAATGTGTCAGCCTCTTTTTTCATTTTACTCCAAAGAGTAGCTCGCTATAATTAGGGAATGGCCAAAATTCCTTGGCTGTTATTGTTTCCATTTCGTCAACCGTTTTTCTTAGCTTATCCATAAGGCTAAGTACATCTCTTTCGTGAGCATCGGCATTTTCCTGTAAATCTGCTATGGTATTTGCCTTTACTACCTCATTTTCAAGCCTTTCGGTAATTTCATAAGCATCGGAATTTAAAATAGATAACCTTCTTGCTACATCCCTTTCATATCTTGTATCAAGCACTAATTCTTCCTTTAGCTTTATTGTGCTTGCAAGCTCCTTAGTATATTTGGATACGGCAGGGATAATTCTCTTTTTAGCCATATCTACCATTGTAAGAGCCTCTATGTTGATTACCTTAGAATAGTTTTCAAGCATAATATCGTATCTAGCGCGAATTTCCTTTTCGCTAAAGATTTTATTATTTACAAAAAGGTCGATATTTTTCTTGTCAAGATAGTGGGACACTGCCTCGGGTGTGGATTTAAAGTTGGAAAGCCCACGCTTTTTAGCCTCCTTTATCCAAGCATCGTCGTAGCCGTTACCGTTAAACAGTATTCTCTTATGCTCCTTAATCGTCCTTTTAATGAGATTATGAAGGTCGAGAGTAAAGTCAGATGCGTCCTTTAATTCCTCATAAAACTCGTTTAATACCTGTGTAACTGCTGTATTGATTACTGTATTTGTATCAGCAATTGATGCGCTGGAGCCAAGCATACGGAACTCAAACTTATTACCTGTAAAGGCAAAGGGCGAGGTTCTGTTTCTGTCGGTGGTATCCTTAGGGAATTTAGGAAGAATATGAACGCCTACACGCATTTGCTCCTTTTCCTTGCCCTCATACTTTTCGTCCCTTTCAATTGCGTCAAGCACTGCGGAAAGCTCGTCACCTAAGAAAATTGAAACTACAGCAGGCGGTGCTTCGTTTGCGCCCAGACGGTGGTCGTTGCCTGCTGATGCTACGGAAATACGAAGTAAATCCTGATAGTCGTCAACTGCCTTGATAACTGCGCAGAGGAATAATAAAAATTGAGCATTCTCAAAGGGTGTTTCACCCGGCTCAAGCAGGTTTATGCCCGTATTTGTGGATAGTGACCAGTTATTATGCTTACCGCTGCCATTGACACCTGCAAAGGGCTTTTCGTGAAGCAGGCACATCATTCCGTGCTTCTTTGCAACTCTTTGCATAAGCTCCATTGTAAGCTGATTGTGATCGGTTGCAAGGTTAGTTGTTGTAAAGATTGGAGCAAGCTCGTGCTGACATGGCGCTACCTCGTTATGCTCTGTTTTAGCATAAACCCCAAGCTTCCATAGCTCCTCGTCAAGCTCTAGCATAAATTCCTTAATCTGTGGCTTGATTGAGCCATAGTAGTGGTCGTCAAGCTCCTGTCCCTTAGGTGGCTTTGCACCAAATAATGTTCTTCCTGTATATACAAGGTCAGGTCTTTTGTTATATAATGCTTTATCAATCAGAAAATACTCCTGCTCAGGTCCTACAGTCGTTTTAACTGAGGTTACATCCTCGTTGCCGAAAAGATGCACAATTTTAATTGCAGCCTTGCCAAGCACCTCTAAAGAGCGAAGAAGCGGTGTTTTTTTATCAAGAGCCTCGCCGCCGTAGGAGCAAAAGGCTGTTGGAATACAGAGTGTGGAATTTTTAATAAATGCGTAGGAGGTTGGGTCCCAAGCAGTATAGCCTCTTGCCTCAAAGGTTGCGCGAAGTCCACCGGATGGGAATGAGGATGCGTCGCTTTCGCCCTTTACAAGCTCCTTGCCCTTTAATTCCATAATAACATTTGAGTTATCTACAGGAGAAATAAAGCTATCGTGCTTTTCGGCAGTAATTCCTGTCATTGGCTGGAACCAGTGTGTATAATGTGTAGCTCCCTTTTCAATTGCCCAATCCTTCATTGCGTTTGCCACAATGTTTGCAGAGGAAAGGTCAAGATGCTTACCGTTTTTAATGGTATTTTGGATAGAATTATAGACCTGTTCAGGAAGCCTTTCCTTCATTACATCGTCATTAAACACCATTGAGCCAAAGATTTCTGTTATATTGCTCATAGCCTTCTCCTTAAAATAAATTGAATATGCTAGAATTATACAATTTTTAATGTATTTTGTCAATACCATTATTATATTATATTAAAAAAATGAAATGTGTTGCAAAAATCCTGCTTATATGATAGAATATAGATTTGAGGGGGGATGTTATGTTTGCAAGACCTAATAGCGAAACTGCCTGCGGTATGTTTACACTGCCACACATATTAAGTCTGATTGCTTGCTTAATGCTTGTTGGCTTGGCTCTTTATCTTTCAAGAAAATTTGACGAAAGAAAAATCAAGCTGACTACAAAAATTATGGCATGTGTGTTTACAGTGTGGGAAATTGCCAAGATTATTTTTAAATTTGCAATAGACGATGCTAAGTATCTTGACCACTGGATGCCACTTTATTTCTGCTCACTGTTTATTTGCGCTCTTTGGATGTGCGCATACGGCGGGGGGCGTATCTATAAGCTAGGTGAAAGCTTTGTTATAGGTGGCTGTATTATAGGTGGCTTTGCATTTTTAGTTGTGCCTGCCACATCACTTATGGACTACCCTGTGTATCACTTTTTAAGCATACATTCAATGCTATTCCATTCAAGCATGCTTTATATGGGAATTTTGTATATTTGGAGGCTTAAATTAAGTCTTGACTTAAGCGCCTTTAAAAATTATTCGATTTTTGTCGGTTTTTTCGGGGCTGTGTCGATAATTCTTAATTTGATGCTTGACCAAAACTTTATGATTTTAACCCGTCCTGTAAATATTCCTATTGAATTTTTAAATGTAATCGCAAATAATGTGCCTTGGCTATATACTATTGGCGTGCTTATACTTTATATTGTTATTCCGTTTTTTACAGTTGAGGGAATACTGTTTATTATTAAAAAACAAACACTTGTGAGGTGGTTTTATGAAATGTCCATACTGTGGCTATCAAGAAAGCAAGGTTATTGACTCCCGTTCCATTGACGAAAGCTCCAGCATTCGCCGCCGTCGTGAATGTTTAAAATGTCAAGCCAGATTTAATACATACGAAACCGTTGAAACTATTCAGATTATGGTAATCAAAAAGGACGGTAGCCGTGAATACTTTGACAAGTCAAAAATGCTTGCAGGCATTGTTAAGGCTTGCCAAAAGCGTCCTGTTGACTCTGTTAAAATTGCAAATAAGGTTGAGAGCGATATTTTAAATTCAATGAAGCAGGAAATTTCCTCACAGGAAATAGGTGAGCTGATTATGCGTGAGCTAAAGGATGCTGACGCTGTTGCTTATGTTCGCTTTGCGTCAATCTACCGTGATTTTCAGGATGTTGAAACATTTATGAAGGAGCTAAGAAAATTTTTAAAGCTTTGAAAACAAGCAAATAATGTGGGAAAGAATGGTGAAAATCCAACACAGCAGTCACTACGGTTACAGTCCGAATGCCACTTATTTGTTTTAGCATATAGCTAATGGTAAAATACCCTTGGACAAATGAAGGGGAAAGGACCGAATAGAACGCATTTTTTGATGTTTTGTGCGTGTTTATTCTCTCATATTTTATCTTGTAAAGAAAATAATAAAATAGGAGAAAAAGGAAAATGAAAAGGACTTTATTAGTTACATTAACAATTTTAATGCTGGTTATGTCGCTATTTATCGTATCCTGTGTGGATAAAGACGGTGGCGGCTCGGGCGAAATGCTTTATACCGAGGACACGACCCTTGGTACAGGCAACACTCAATTTACACTTATTGTAGAGCATATAAACGACAAAAAGGTAACATTTACTGTAAACACAAGCAAGACTATTCTTTCCGAGGCTTTAGTTGAGGTTGGAATTTTAGAGGGTCACGACGATATTTATGGCTTATATATTGATAGCGTAAACGGTGTAACTCATAATTTTAATACCGATAAAACCTATTGGGCAATTTACGAGGGCGATGCTTATGCTAACACAGGCATTGATGGCATTACAATTGTAAATGGCGCAACCTATAAGCTGGTAGCTTCAAAATAATTTAAAATCACATAAAACATCAAAATGCTTGCAATTTTGCAAGCATTTTTATTATAAGCACTTTATATTTTATGATTTTTATGATATAATGAGAAAAATAATGAAATTCAAACACGGAGTAAGGTAAAATGACTGTAAACGAATATCAAGATTTAGCAATGAGAACACTAAACACAAAGCTTTCCAAGAAGGATGTTCTTATTAATAGCGTAATGGGCTTGTGTGGGGAATCCGGCGAGGCAATTGATATTGTGAAAAAGTGGTTTGCCCACGGGCACGAGCTTAACAAGGAAGGCTTAATAAAGGAGCTGGGCGACATTGCCTGGTACTTAGCAGAGGCGGCAACCGCTCTGGATATTACATTAGAGGAAATTTTACAGGGAAATATTGATAAATTAAAGAAAAGATATCCCGACGGCTTTGATACAAATAAATCTATCATTCGTTTAGACGGGGAATTACATTAAACAAAAAGCTTGCGAATTCTCTCTGCATTCTTAGCGGAGAATTAGTAGCACGAAAGCTTCGGCAGAGAACTTGTTTTCTCTGCCGATTTGTGATATAATGGGGTTAACGAAAAGCCTCCCTCCGAGAGGGAGGTGGCACGGCGTAGCCGTGACGGAAGGAGCCTGCGTAACTTTGGGTTTGTGCTAACTTTATTGTCACAAGCTCTCCATCAGTCGCCTATGGCGACAGCTCCCTCCCGGAGGGAGCCTATGGACACGCTCGTACATCTTTAGGGGTATGGGCTTTGCTCTATGTCTTTGTAATACAAAGGCGAAACTTGCGCGATAAAATTCCAAGTGTAGACATCACACAGTAGGAGGATAGTTGCAAAATGCAAAGAAAAGATTTTTATATCGAATACTATAATAGAACAAATCGCTTTTTTTCTGACAAGATAATTTGGGGCAAAAAAGAACGTGAAGAAGCGTGGCGCAAAGGACAAGGTCTTACCTCAAAGTTTGGGCGCAAAATATTTATTATATTCCAGTATTTGATTTTGTTGTTATGTTGGATTCCCATGTGCTTTGAACGTGAATTATGGGTTGCTATACCAATTGCAATCCTTTGCTTTTTGTTACAATCATATATCACAGATTTCTCTATTTTAAAGATTGAATTTCTCTATTTGACCTACTGCAAAAATAGCGTATATTGTTCTGTATTACATGATATATTCCTTGGTAGTTATGCTGAATTTTTCGATCAGTTAACCCGTTATACAAAGAAAGAAGTAACGGGGTACATTTTTATAGGCGGTGGAAAGTTTTATGGAAAATTTCGAGCCGTTTGCAGAAACAAAACCAAAAGAATTGTATTAAAATTTCAGACGAATTGCACTATTGTAATAATTAACAAAAAGAAATTTGTAGTTAAGGGCGTGTTGACCTCAAAAGAACATTTGATATCAGAGATTGCAAATATTATCAACACAAACCAATGATATCGTGTTTTGGCTTTTTAATGATATGAGAACCCGGACAGACCTTGAAAATCTGTCCGGGATACTTATTTGTTTATAGCGGAGCAATTATTAAGCAACCGGCTATAATTTCCCTGCTAATTTTTCACGCCGTTTCGCAAGCTTTTTTATTTAGTTAAGGCTTTCCTTTCCCCATAAAATACCCTTTGTGCCTTCTTCAAGGCTAGCTTCCCAGCCATCTGGCCTTACGGTAGGCTGTGCGTATATTTTAACTAGTGGCGTTTCCTCAAAAATACCATACTTAAGTCCTTTTACGGTTTTAGGTATCCATATTTTTTTAAGAGAATCGCAATTTGCAAAGGCTAGGTTTTCTATGCTTTCTAAGCCACTGGGTAGCACGATTTCCTCAAGAGCATCACATTCTCTAAAGCATCCGTAGCCTATTTTCTTTATACTAGGGCTCAATTTTATATTCTTTAAGGACTTACAGCCATAGAACACATTGTAGTGTAGTGCTTCTAAATTAGGTGGAAGCTCTATTGACTTAAGGGATTTGCAGCTCCGAAAGGTAGAATCCATATATGTAACAGTATCGCTAATTACCACATTTTCAAGGGAGCCACAGCCACTAAAGGTTCCATTTAGCTTTTTTATATTAGCATTCACTATGGCTGTTTTTAGCTTTGAGCAGCCCTCAAAGACATCCGAGTCCATTAGAATAACGCTACTTGGAATAGTTATTTTCTCTATGCTTTTACACTCTTGAAAGGCTGAATTACCTATTTGTGTAAGGGAGCTTGGAAGCTGACTAATTTCTAAGCTTTCGCATCTGTAAAATGCATGCATATCTATTCTTTCCAGCTTGCTTCCTAAATTTACTTCTTTAAGCCTTTTACATTCATAGAAGCACGCAAATGAAATTTTAGTTATATTATCGCCTAAATCTGCTTTTTCAAGAGATGAACATTGATAAAATGCATTTTCGCCAAGATTTACTACATTATTTTTAAAGTCTATTTCTGTAAGAGCCTTACATTTTTCAAATGCACAATCACCAATATTTATTCCGCTTTTTGAAATGATTTGCTCAGGAAATTCAAGCTTTTTTAATGATGTATTTGAATAAAACGCGTATTTTTCAATTTTCTCTATCATTTTAGGCAATTTTATTTGCTCTAGGCTTGTGCAGCTATTAAAGCATGATTGTCCTATGGTTGTTATTCCATCTGACAAGGTTACGCTTGTTAAGCTATCACAATCATAGAATGCGTGCTTACCTATTGATTTGCAGTTGCTTCCATTTACAAAAAAGACACTGGTTAGCTTTGGAATTTTTACATCGTTCTTGTATTCCTCTTCCTCCATATCTGTAAAATTGCATTTTGAGTCAAACAAGTAATTCGGTAAATGCTCCACATATTTACCAACCACAAGTCTAAAGCCATTATCTGAATTTATTCCTGCGTTATAAAAAATCATATTAAAATCGGTAAAATCCTCTACCTTAGCACAATTATAGCTTATGCTTTGTAATTCCTTGCAGTTTTTAAAGGCTTTGTTTTTTATAGTGCGAAGACTTATTGGCAAGCATACCGTTTTTAAGCTGGTGCAATTCTCAAAGGCACTTAATCCTATTGACTGTATAGTTTCAGGCAAGTATAGCTGTGTAATTTTTTTGTTTTCCTTGAATGCATTTAATTCAATTCCTCTTACCTTCATTCCGTTATAGTAGGCAGGAACTCTAACTAAATTTTGACTTCCCTCATATTTTTCAAGAATACATTCATCGCCCTCGCCCTTAAAAATAAAGCCATCATCCACCATATATTGTGCAACTAGCGTAATGTTTTTATCTACCGTGTTATATTCAAAGCTCCAGCATTTATTTTCAAGATGCCAGCCTGAAAACAGGTGTCCATCCTTGGTAGGTGGGGCTGGCTCGGTTATATAATCGCCCTTATTTACAATTTGAGCCTTAGCCTCTCCGCTTCCACCATTTAGGTCAAAGGTAACAAGGTATTGTCCCTCTTTTAAATCTTCCTTTAGGCTATTATCGTTTTGACTAGTGTCGATGCTTCCGTTATTACAAGCTATCAGCATAAGTAAAGCAAAGCAAAACAATAAAATTATGATTTTTTTCATTTTTCCTCCTTTGACACTTGCGCAAGGGCGATTTCCTGCCAATGTCCCTCGGCGTTGTCTGTATAAATTCGCACCTCGCTAATATAGCCATTTATATTAAAGCGTTGTGGCTTGTTATCAAAATAGCCATCAGATACCTCTGTAAATTCGCTTTCGTTTTCATATAGCACCGATATTTTAAAGCTCATGGTCCCGCGCCCGTGGGTGAATATATAGTTAACAAAGGTGCATTCCTTTAGCTTAATATCAATGGTCATTTCCACATTTTCCGCGCAACCAGGGCCTGTAAAGCTTTCAAACTCGCCATCATATAAGGCGTAAATATATTCTTTTCCGTACACATTACCTGTTATTTCGGTGCTTTCAATACAGGTGTCCTTTAAATGAACATAATTTACCGTTTCCTTTTTGCCACATTCAGAGCATTCGCCCCACTCTAGCATTGTGTCGTAATTCCAATTTTCAATTGTATGGCCCTTGGCCTTCTCTGTAATCCTTTCTTCCTTATAGCCGCAAGACCAGCAAAGTCTTTTAGCTACGCCATCCTTTTCACAGGTGGCGATAGCATCTTTATAATCCCATATTATTTCCCAATCGTGCTCACGCTTTGTAGATGGGCACACCTCTAGCTTATCCCAATATGCTGTAAAGGCTGTATCCTTATAATATTTTGAGCTTTTTAAAACTAAATTTCCATTATCATCAAACCAACCCAAAAATTTCTTTCCCTCGCTATGAGTTGGAATTGGTAGCTGTAAGTAGACATAACTGCCCTTTTTAACATAAAGCTCGTTAGCAGAGGAAGTGCCACCATTGGCATTTAAGGTTAAGTGTATCATATTAGATACATCCTCGTACACGGCATATAGCACCACATCAGCATCAATTACTGTATATTGACTAACTATTATTCCGTTTCCATTTTCCCAATGTGAAAATAGAAAATTATCCTTTGTTGGTATTGGTAGCTCCCCAATAGCCTCATTTATTTTAACCTTACGATTTTTTTCTTCAAGCACGCCACCCTTGGCATCAAAGTATATATATGCCATATTTTCATTCTTATCATTTGGGGTATCTGTATCAATATTTATGTCTGTATCGGTAATTAAATCGCTACCTGTGTCTGTATTTGTATCAAATGTGTCTTTGCCTCCTAATATAATTCCAGCTATTATAGTAGTTATAATTATTATACCAATAACAACGCCCAAAATTATAAACAGTCTTTTATTTTTGTTCTCTTTTTCCTCGCCATTAAGGTCATTATTTTCATTTTCAATTGAGTTTTCGCTAAAATATGTATTCAAATCTATTTTTTCGTCTAATAACAAATCATATGAAACATTAAACACCTCTGCAAGATGTTGAATTTTGGCAAGCTCTGGTATGCTTAAGTCAGCCTCCCATTTATAAATAGTTTGACGGGAAACGCCCATTTTTCTTGACAGGTGCTCCTGCGAAATATGGCATTTCTTTCTCAAAAATACTATCTTTTCAGATAACTTCATTTTATTTCTCCTTTGCTAATAACTGATAACATTTTAACACAGTAGCTAGGATTTTTCAATCAATCGGTGGCTTTTTCTTGCTAACCAACAGTTTACATTTTTGTGTTTTTGCTCTTTTTTGCCTTTATAATATAAAAGCTTGCGATTTTCGCAAGCTTTTATATTCCGTTTTGTGACCAATATACATTTTTTGCATCTCCAAACCATTCATAAAACCAGCCGGAGGGCTTTTCGTCGGCTTGGCAGTATATTGTCAGATTTTCTATTTCGGAAAAGACATTTTCGCCTATTACTGTAACCGTATCTGGTATATACACCTTGACAAGCGATGTGCAACAGTAAAATGCCATATAATCTATTTTTTCAAGACCCTGTGGCAATACAATCATTTTTAATGCTTGACAAAATGCAAAGGTGTTGTTCTCAATTTTCTTAATGCCGGAGGTAAACACAACGCTTTCCAGGTTGTCACAGCCATGAAATGCAGAAAAGCCCAGCTTTTCAAGCTTTTCCGGCAGGATTATGCTTTTCAGAGAGTCGCAACCGCTAAATGCTTTATCGCCTATTTCGGTTATATTCATATTAAGTGTAAGTCTTTCAAGTGCTTTACAGCCACTAAAGGCGCTATCCACTATAACCGTAACGCCCTTACCCACACGCACGCCCTTTAGCCTTTCGCATCCTGCAAAGGCTGCGCCCATTTCGGTTACACTGTTTGGAATATCAATATATTCGATTTTATCACAGCCTCTGAATACACCTCCGCCTATATAGACAAGAGAGCTTGGTAATGTAATTTCCTTAAGCTCCTTGCAGTTTTCAAAGGCGTGATTATATATGTGAGTTATGCTTTTGCCAAGATAAATTTTTTCCAGTCTATAGCAGCCATAAAGCATACCCTCTGATACTGCTTTTGTGTTGTCGCCTAAATCAACGATAATTAAATTTATACAGCTTGAAAAAGCACCCTGTCCAAATTCGACTCTATTGTTTTTTACATCAATTTCCCTAAGCCCAGTACAGCCATAAAACATATGATAGCCTATCTTAATTTTGCCACCTGTTATTGTTTGATTTGGAAATATAATGCTTTCAAGCGATGTGCAATTGCCAAATGCTTCCTCACCGCCCTCGCTCAGATTTGGCGGTATTTCTATTTTCTTAATTCCTGTACATTCATAAAAGCACGCATAGCCCAGGCTTTCTAACGATTTTGGTAGCTCCAGACTTGTTATGGTCTTGTTTTTGTAAAATGCTCTGTTTCCAATTGATTTACAAATGCTATTTTCCTCAAATTCGACCTTTTTTATTCTGGGCGTCATTATTTCGTTTTTATAGCCTACTTGATTTCCATATTTTGGGTCGCATCTTCCGTAAAACAGATACGAGGGAATTCCTTCAACGGTATTGCCTATTGTAAGCGTAATTCCTGTATTGCCAATGCCCGCATTAAAGAAAATCATATTATACCGGCTAATTGAGTTCAGACTTTTAATATCGTACTTGATTTCACATAAGCCATAACAATTTTTAAAGGCAGATTCTTTTAAATATTTTACGCTTGAGGGTAAATTTACGCCCCTTAATTTTTTACAGCCCTCAAAGGCAGATTTGCCTATGGTGATTACGGTATCCGGGATAACTACCTTCGTGATTTCCGTATTATTTTTAAAGGCATTATCAGCTATTGCGGTTAATGAAAATCCATTAATATGGGATGGGAGCTTTACGATTTCAACACCACTTACCCCGTCCTTAAAGCCTTTTATGGTGTAATATTCAGTTATTTCATAAATATCCTCGCACCATTTTGCCTTTAATGTAATGTCGCAATTTACTGTATCGCTTTTAAAGCTCCATATTTCATCATTGTAAAGCCAGCCCTCAAAAATATAGCCCTCCCTTGTGGGTGCATCTACCACGATTAAGGGATGATTTTCCTTAACAATTTGGTCATCTATTTTGCCATTTCCACCGTTTAAATCAAAGGATACTGTATATTTTGTTTCTGATGTATCTACAGTATCGCTTGATGTGTCCATACTGTCCCCCGGCGTGTCTGTTTTTTGACTTTGACAGGATGCAAGCATACATACAAGGATTAATAGACAAAAAATTATTTTTTTCATTCTGCTTCCTCATTCTGCGGAATAATAGCAAGGGCTACCTCCTGCCAGCTGATATATTCCTTTGAGCCGGGCAAATAAATTCTTGCCTTCGTTATTACTCCGTTTACATAATAGCGAAGCGCCTTGTCCTTACTGAAGGGGATATCTGCTGAAATTTCTGTATATTCAGTATCGCCCTCATAAAGAACTGAAAAGGTGTATTCATCGTCGCCATTGCATTTTACAAACACAAGATCCACCTGAGTTGGCTCCTTTAAAACAAAATCAATAGCAAATTCTCCGCCGCCACTACAGAAGGTGCCTACCTCCTCTATCCAATCACCGTTATATAAATTTACATAGTTATAGTAATTCCACACATCTCCCCGGGGTATTGTTTCCTCCACCTGATTTGAGATATTTATGTAGTCTACAGCCTCCTCCTTTAAGCATCTGTCGCACTGACGCTTATGACGCATAATTTCATAGCTCCACGGCGAAAAATTGTGGCCAAGCGCATTTTGTGTAATTTGGTAATCGTCGAGATAGCAATTAAAGCAATATCGGTGAGCATATCCGTTTTGCGTGCAGGTTGCCTCTAATCTATCGTAATTCCAACCGCTAAAGTAATGCTCGCCGCCTGTATATGGGCAGATAGGAAGCTCGCCATAGTATGCTATAAGAGTTGTGCTTTTGAAAATTTTTGTTGGCTCGCAGATTTTTATTCCGTTTTCGTCAAACCAACCTAAAAACGGTAGCCCCTCGCTATGAACAGGCGTTGGCAAAATATTATAAATATAGTCGCCGTTTTGCGCCTCGATTGTCTTAATATCAATGCTACCACCGTTAGCATTTAGCTCTATTATAATTTTGTCGGTTATTTCCTCCCATTTTGCGTATAAAGCAACTCCGCTGTCAATTATTGTATTTTCGTTGACCTTGATTTCGTTAAAATGCCAATATAAAAAATTGCTGTTTTCCTTTGTTGGAATTGGCAATTTACCAATTTTTTCACCGTAAGCTACAAGTCGCTCCGTTTCGCCAACAGTGCCACCTAAGGGCTCAAAGCGCACAATAGCTTGATTTTGCGCCCATTTTGCAATTAAGGTAATGCTTTTATCTACTGTGTCACCCTCGCAAACCTCAATGCCGTCCTCTGTAAACCAACCTAAAAATGCGTGCTTTTCCCTTGTTGGTGCAGGAAGCATTGAAATTTTATCCCCCTTATTAAGAGATAGCATAATATTTGCCATTACGCCACCGTTTACATCAAAGGTAACTCGCACCTCGGGAATATTAATATCGGTGTCGGTATCTGAGTCTTTATCCGTGCCTGTGTCCGTATCGGTTAAAATGTCGCTATCTGTATCGGTGTCCTTACCGTTTACTATACCTATTACAATCAAAGCAGAAATAATTGCAATTATAGCCACCGCTACGGCGATAATTATAAATATATTTATTCTGTATGTATTATTTTTCTTTTGCTTTTGGCTAGTAATGTCCTCGCTGTCTACAGGTGCTACATCGGTATTCTCTGCCTCTGATTTGTTCTCCCTTTCCTCGCTAGATTTAAAATGCTCCTCTAAATCTATATTATCGTCAAGCAAAAGGTCATAGGAAATATCAAGTATTTCTGCAAGCCTTTCTATTTTGTTAAATTCGGGTGTATTCAGGTCAGCCTCCCACTTATAGATGGTTTGACGGGATACCCCCATTTTTTTAGCGAGCCTATCCTGTGAGATGCCTCGCTTTTTTCTCATATAAACTATTTTTTCAGAAAATTTCATTTGCCGCTTTCCCTTTCTGTGCTAATAAAAATTCTAGCACATTACCTGAAAAAATTCAACATTACAAGGTATTTTTCCTGTAAACCCTAGGTTTACAAGTATAATATTTATTATAAAAGGGACGGAAATTTCCGTCCCAATAGCTATAGCTTAAATAATTTTAGTGCTTTTATCGCAGTACCGTCGGGGTAATCCTTTACCTGACCTAGCGCAAAAAAGCCGTCTTTGTCGCAAATTCTTATAAATTCGTCCACAGGATAGTCTGTTTTTATCTTTTTTTGATAAATTTCACAGCCACTATGGCAGAGCTTTGAATAAAAATCGGAAAGAGTTACGCTTGGTGCTTCCATAAATAGCTCCTCAATTGGCTGAACCAGCTTTTCTCTTTCTTCCACTGACATTTTTTCAATTTGGTCGATGGTGTATGCGTTATTCAAGGTAAAATTACCGCTTTTTGTGCGTTCAAGCTCACTCATTGCAGCGCCACATCCAAGATATACGCCTATATCTGCGCACAAGGTTCTTATATATGTACCCTTTGAGCATTCAACCTCTAAGGTGTAAATACCCTTGCTTTCGTCCACACAGTCGGCTTTTATTGAATATATAGTGATTTTTCTTGCTTGTCTTTCAACAGCTATACCCTCACGGGCTAAATCAACTAATTTTTTGCCGTCAACCTTCAATGCGCTATACATTGGCGGCACCTGCTGAATTTCGCCAACAAAATGCTTTACTGCTTCAAAAAATTGATTTTTAGTGGGGAGAGTATCGCTTTTTGATAAAATATTGCCTGTTATATCCTCAGTATCAGTTGTAACGCCAAGCTGAATTTGCGCCTTATATGCTTTGTTTTCGGATAACAAATACTCGGCAGCCTTAGCGCCTCTGCCAATTAAAACAGGTAAAACTCCTGTTGCCAGCGGGTCAAGAGTGCCTGTGTGTCCCACCTTTTTTGTTTTATATAGCTTTCTTATTTTAAATACAATATCGTGAGATGTAACACCCTTATGCTTATTTACAAGTATTACTCCGCATAGCTCGTTTGTTATATTCATTGTGCTCCTTCCACCGCAAGCGGTCCCCCTCCCTCAAAGATGGAGGCAAATTAAATAACGAGGTGAATTTATGAATATTGTTA
>JAGAJV010000143.1 GCA_017625915.1 Clostridia bacterium | reverse complement strand
TAAAGTATGCTCAGGGTATGTTCACAGACGAAAGACAGAATAAGAGAATAGTTCTTTTATCTGACGGCCGTGAAACTGAGGGCGAGGCTCGTACTGCAATCAGAGGCATACTTGATGACGGTATTAAGCTTGACTGCGCGCATTTCGACCTTACAAATAGCGGTGAGGCTGAAATTCAGCTTACATCAATTACAACAAACGGTAAGGTTGCAGTAGGCGGAGAGGTGCTTATTAACGTTCAGGTTAAGAGCACTGACAATGTAAAGGGTACACTTACAATTCACGACGGAGATTTTAAAAAGGAAGAAAAAATCACTCTTGTAAAGGGTGAAAACAAATTCCAGTTCTCATATATGCCAAAGGGCGCAGGTATCCATACGGTTTATGCTGAAATTGACGTAAACAGTGATACCATTGAGCAAAACAACCAGCTAAGCTCCTGGTATAAGATTGACGGTGTTGGAAGCATCCTTATCGTTAAGGGTGACGAGCTTCAGACATCACAGCTTCAGGAATACGGTGTTCTTAGTGAAATTGGTCAGGATTACCAATACGAAATCATTAATCCACAGGATTTCCCAGCAACTATGGTTGAGCTGCTTGAATATGATGAAGTGGTTTTAATGAATGTAAACTTTAACAATATGCCTGAGGGCTCAGATCAGCTTGTTAAAAGATATGTACAGGAAAATGGCAGAGGTCTTGTAGTAACCTGCGGCTCAAATACATATGACTATGGAAGCGATTCCTATGCAGATGTAACACCGGGCATTAAGGAAATTTTACCTGTTGACCTAAAGATTGAGAACGAAAAGGAAACAGTTGCTATCGTTATTATAGTTGACCTTTCATCATCAATGAGATCCCCAATGGGTAACGAGGGCAAAACAAGATACGATGTAGCTATCGAATCAGCTAAGAAGGCTATTGACGGTCTTGACGCTGAAAAGGACTATGTTGGTGTTATCGTATTTGACGAAAACGCAACGGTTGCAGTTCCAATGACTCCGCTTAAGGACAATGTTGATACAATTAAGGAAAGGATTGACTATGAGTTTGAGCATTTCTTCTATTATCACTATCCTGATGAGAACGGAAATGAAACAGATGTAAGAGTTAACCCTAACGACTCAGTAGTTGTAGTTGGCGGTGTAGAATATTACACTAAGGATGGATATAAATTCAAGAAAGCCGATATAGTTCGACCGGGTACAAAGGATGATAGTGTAAGCAGTGAGGCGTACAAGCACGTTGGCGACTTTGTTAAGCCATACCACACATACTACCGTTATCCGATTCAAGCGGCAAGTAATATGATTTCTGCGGCAATGCAGAATGTTAAGCTTGATATTAAGCAGGTTGTATTTATGTCTGACGGTGCGCCAAACGACTCCGGCTCAGGCTATGCAGGTATCGTACAGCTTATGACTAAGGCGGGTATTGTAACATCTACAGTTGGTATCGGTAATGACCTTAACGCAGATGCTATTAACCAGCTTGAGATTATCGCCACAAACGGTCGTGGTGAGCTTGTTGTAGTAAAGGATGCTCAGGCATTGCCTGAAAAGCTATATGAAATTGCAAACAGCATTAAGGGCGACTACTACAATGTTCGTGATGTTAAGCCTATTATGTATGAAAACAACGATATTTTAAGAGGCGTTAACGAATTTGATACAATCGGCGGTTATTACGGTACAACAGTAAAGGAAAACGCAAACCTTGTGCTTTATGTTGATAACCTGAAGCCAATTATTGCTGAATGGGAAACAGGTCTTGGTAAGGTTACAGTGTTTATGAGTAACCTGGGAAGCACCTGGACAACATCAATGTTCAATGATGAGGGCGATAAAATCGCCAATAAGCGACTTGTTAAAAATATTCTTTTAGCATCAATGAATGAGCAGGTTGATTCCACAGGTATTAAGATTAACAGCTCAAAGCGTGATGGCGAAAAGACAACAATCAGAGTAGAATTACCTGTAAATGTAAGAAAAACAGAGGTGCTTAAGGCAATAGTTAAGAATGTAAACGGAGAGGTAATTTCCGATACAGATATCTTTATTAAATCTGCTAACAAGAAGTACCGTGCAACAATTGATACACCTGACCCAACAGGAACATATTTAATTGATATAGTTCTTGTGGATAATCAAGGCGTTACAGATGTTCTTTATGACCAAGCAAGCCTTGCAGTAGTCGGTTACTATGAGGATGAGTACGACATTTTCAAGGTGGACGGTAAATCTATAATGAACGACCTTGTTAAGGTTGAGTCCTTATCAAATAAGCTACTTGTAAACGCAGAGGGCTTCTTTGACATCGAAAAGGAGGATATTGTACAATACTTCCACGATGCGGAAACACCGTTTGCAATAGCAGCGCTTGTGCTCTTTATGCTAGCTATCTTCTTTAGATACTTCACATTCCAGAAGACTAAGACAAAGAAGGTTATGTCAGACGAGGAGCAATACGAATCAATGCGTAGTAGCGGAAGATAAAATAAAAAATCTCTTTGCGTAAGCAAGGAGATTTTTTATTTAGCTAAATTCGCTTACGCGAGCTAAATTCGCTTACGCGAGCTAAATTCGCTTACGCGAGCTAAATTCGGCAAGCCGAGCTAAATTCGCTTACGCGAGCTAAATTCGGCAAGCCGAGCTAAATTCGGCAAGCCGAGCTAAATTCGCTTACGCGAGCTAAATTCGGCAAGCCGAGCTAAATTCGGCAAGCCGAGCTAAATTTGCTACGCAAGCTAAATTCGCTACGCAAGCTATATGCGAATTTAATTTAGCTAATGCGAAAATTTGCAACCCTGCGAAGCAGGATTTCATCTGACTTGTCGGATTTCTTTATGATGAAAATCTCTATAAAAGATTTTCATCATAGATTGCTCTGATTCCGCCAATAAATTTTGGTCTAACTCTTGCGCAAATGATATTAGCCTCGCCAATTTTGTTAATTGAAAGTCTTACAGGCACAGCCACCTTTTTAAGATGCATACCAATTAGCGTTCCACCAATATCAATGCCTGCGTCAGCCTTAATTTCCTCTAGCACAACGGGATTTTTAAAGGAATGATAAGCCTTTGTAGCCAAAGAGCCG
>JAGAJV010000142.1 GCA_017625915.1 Clostridia bacterium | reverse complement strand
GTAACAGGTGCGTATTTCAGCTTGCCAACGGCAAATTTAGCTCGAAGCTCGAATTTAGCTCAGATTGCTGAATTTAGCTTGCCAACGGCAAATTTAGCTCGAAGCTCGAATTTAGCTCAGCTCGCTGAATTTAGCTTGCGTTTACGCAAATTTAGCTCGAAACTCGAATTTAGCTCAGCTCGCTGAATTTAGCTTGCGTTTACGCAAATTTAGCTCGAAGCTCGAATTTAGCTCAGCTCGCTGAATTTAGCTTGCGTTTACGCAAATTTAGCTGTGGCTTACCCTCCCGCGCTAAAACATCAAAGCAAGCAAAATGCCAACTGCAATAATCACCCAAAGGGCGAAGCCTGCAAAGAGTAAATACCAGCGCTTAGGATTTTTAGATTTGCCTGTTACAATTCTTACAGTGCCAATTACTATAGGAGCAATTGGAATTATAAAGCCAAATATTGCAGTGATTATAATAAAATATACTGTTGCAAAGCCCTTGCCAATTCCGTCAAAGCTATTGTCTTCCTCGTAAACGGTTTCAATGTACTGCATGTTGTTTATGTATTCTGCCATATCGGCCTCTTGATTTGCTTTTAGCTTATAAGCCTTAACTGTGCCTTGACGGTATGAGAAATTACCGTTTGCATCAAAGTAATTATTTGATAGCTTATCGTAATTTACATAATAATATGATGTATCATCTGCATAGATACCGCCAACTATATGAGCAATAGTGCCTGTGCTATCGTAGCCTAACACCTCAAATTTTTCGTAATTTTTCAAGTCACGCACATCAAAGGTTACTAAAGAGCCACCGTCAAGCGAATTAATCCAATTAGACGAAGCATTAACTATCATATTACCGTTATGTAGCTTATATGAGGAATAATTTCCGTTTAAGAACTGATTTAAGGAGGCTCTTCCCTCGTCGTTTACATAAATATATTTTAAGCTATCGGTATATGAGGAAAGAATTAATATTCCGTCAGCCTCATAATTCTTTTTAAGATAATCATAATTTACTCTATTCTCATATACAAAGCTGGTTTCAGGTAAAAACCTGTCTGTAGGATACATATATCCCTTATAAAGCTCATATGCTTCATTTCCAACCATTAGCCTTTCACCGTCCTCGCTAACGGTCCACTCTGTGTAATCACTTGCTGAAGCAATTATACATAATGTAAGCATAATAACAAGGGCAAATAAAATTGAAGCTATTTTCTTTTTCATATTTAATACCCCCTTATGCTAAATTCAGCTTACGCTCAATTATGCGTATAGAAATAAGTCCTAAGGCTACAGCTATAGTAAATGAAACAGCGATAACAAGCGCAATAATCAGGAAGATTAATAATCCTAAGTTGCTTGGCGCTTCAGGGAATAACGCTATAGCCGATGCCACATAGAGCATACCGATAAATACAAGTATGTAGCTTAAAATAGATGTTACAATGCTAGCACCGTAAGCAATACCGATAGTTACAATAACCTTATTCTTTCTTACAATTGTAGCGCCTATAGTTATAATCAGATACATTGAAAGAACGCTGGAAAATGCAGAAATTATAATAAGAGCTAACGCCTCAAGTATGTATGCAAAAATCCAGCCTGCCGAAATTATAGGCTCAGTTACCTCAGGCGGAACTGTATCACTTGGTATAGATGGCATAAAGCAAAACATAATAATAACACTAACTAAAATTACAAGAACAGTTAGCGCATTCCAAATAACACCGTTAAAAACCTTAGCTGTAAATAGCGTTCTGCGCTTTACAGGTAATGTAAAGGTTAAATAGCCCTCGTCAGAGAAAAAGTGCTTATAATATCTTACATATATTAGTATCTCGGTTAAAATAAGGAAAGCAATACCAACAAAATATACAAGCATTATAACGAAGATTTCCCAAGGAAAATGGTCAGTGTCGCCAGTATGTAGCTGTTGACTTCTTAATGCAAGTCCGCCGGGGATTGACATAAGAAGCATAGCAATAGCGCCAAATATCCAATAGGGGAATACAGATTTTAAATCATACCGCAAGCATTTCTTTAGCATCTGAACACCTCCTTAAATAGCATATCAAGGCTTTTGCCTGTCCTTTCTCTTACCTCGTCACAGTTGCCCTGCATAATAATTTTACCGCCTCCCATAAATGCAAACTCGTCAAGGGCAGGCTCAATATCTGTAATTAGGTGAGTAGTAATAATAACAGATGCTTCGGGGTTGTAATTTCCTATAATAGTATTAAGAATATATTCTCTTGCCGCAGGGTCAACGCCTCCAATTGGCTCGTCAAGCAAATATAGCTTAGCCCGTCTTGCCATAACAAGAACTAATTGCACCTTTTCCTTAGTACCCTTAGAAAGAGTTTTTAATTGTGCAAGTGGCTCAATTTTAAGGTCACGAAGCATATTGTAAGCAAGCAGCTTGTCAAAATCCTCGTAAAAGTCCTCAAAGTAATCAAGAAGCTCGTTAACCTTCATTCTTGAGCTAAAATAAGGGCGCTCGGGAAGATAGGAAATAAGCGCGTTAGATGATTCGCTTCTGTATTCCGAGCAAATCTTAATCCCCCCGCTATTAGGCATTAAAATACCTGCAATAAGCTTAATAAGAGTTGATTTTCCACAGCCGTTAGGACCTAAAAGTCCGAAAATCTTACCGCTTGGAATAGTTAAATCTAATTCATTTAGTACAGGAGTGCCTGCACGATAGCTTTTTGTAAGCCTTTCACATTCCAAAACAGGTGTGCTCATATATTATCATTCCTTTCTTCAATGTATTTAATAAATTTGTTCTTGGAAATGCCAAGAGCCTTTGCTTCAGCTATTACTCTGTCAATGTATTCGCTTTGCATAATAGCCAAGGCATTTTCAATAGCTACGATATTGTCAGTTACAAATCGCCCACTTGTGCTTTTTGAAATAAGCAATCCCTCATTTTCCAAAATTGAGAGGGCCTTTTGTACTGTATTAGGATTTACCGAGGCCTCAGAGGCAAGCTGTCTAACCGTAGGAAACTGCTCACCTGCCTTGTATTTACCGCTTACAATATCTAATCTAAGGATATGTGCAATTTGAAACGACACAGGGCTTTTACTATCAAAGCTCCACGCCACATAATCACCTCCGTTGTATTATTGTACTAATACAATAATACAACAATTTTTGTAAATTGTCAATAGGTATAGACAAATTTAAAAAAATATGCTACAATAATTGTAATATTTTGAAGGTAGGCAAAAAATGAAAAAATTTTACATATTATTGTGTATAGCAGCGCTATGCTTATTTATATTCGGATGTCGTGAAATAGACGATGCTAATATTAATACCGAGCCAACAGTACATTCTGTTACATTTATATCTGAGGGAAAAACCTATGAAAGCAATATAATAGAAACAGGAAATGTTGTAGCACCGCCTATAAAGGACCCAACCAAGACAAATCATAAATTTTTAGGCTGGTATACCGACGGGGATTACAGTCAGCTATACGATTTTTCGACACCTGTAACAAAAAGCATTAGGCTTTATGCAAAATTTCAGCTTGACACAGAAGCGTTAGCCTTGGGCGCAGAGGAAGCAAAAAATCATATAGTTAAGATACAAAACAAATGCTATAATAGCGAGGACGATGCTACTGTTATTGATACCTTAGGCGTTATTTTTGTAAGATCAGGAAAATACTGCTACACATTAGCGCCCTGTCACGCTGTAAAAAAGATGGATAACTACAAAGCTCAAGAGGTAACGGTATTTGATGTTGACGGAAATTCATATAAGGGCTATTCCTACAGGCGCTCCGAGCAGGACCCTGTAGCCATTATCGAGGAGTACGACTTGGCTCTTGTGTGCTTTGAATATAGCGGTAGTAAGCTGGGGGCAGTAGAAAGACAGACCTCAAATCCCGACATAGGCGATATTGCGATTGCCTTAGACGCAAAGGACAATATAGCATACGGTGAAATTACCGATTATAAAGCATATGAGTGGGATGTAGATGAAAAATTATCAAATGTAGATTTTGATGTGCTTCACCATAGCGCAGTATTAGAGGGAAGCAAGGAAAGCATACTTTTTGACATTAGCTTTTCACTGGTTGGCATAACCTATACAACCGAGGACGGCACAGCATATGCAATCCCCGCAAGCAGAATTCATGAATTTTTATATAAATATGTATATTAAAAAATGGCAGCTACCTGCCATTTTTTTATTGTAAAACGAAAACCACGCGATAGTCGTGTGGTTCAAAAAAGGCTACTAGCGATGAGCAGAAAGCAAATAAAAATTCAGCGAAGAATGACCTTGTGTCAAAGGCTCCCTTGTGTAAAGGGAGCTGTCAGCGAAGCTGACTGAGGGATTGTTTTGTATAGATTATCGCTTTTTACAATCCCACCGTCACATCAAGATGTGCCACCTCCCTTTACACAAGGGAGGCTTTGTT
>JAGAJV010000141.1 GCA_017625915.1 Clostridia bacterium | reverse complement strand
TTTATTACTATACCGCTATCCTGTGCCTGTCTAAAAATTTCTGTTAGGCAAACAGTACAAAAGCATTCGGACTTAATAATATCATTGAGCACATTACCCTCACCTACTGACGGTAGCTGACTTGTATCACCAATTAAAATAAGTCTAGCGCCCGGCTTAATTGCAAGTAATAACGAATTCATTAAAGTCACATCTATCATAGAGGATTCGTCTATAATAATTACATCCTCGTCAAGATGGTTTTTATCGTCTCTTTGAAAATGTGGCTCGCTATCAAATTCGCTTACTGAAACCTCTAATAATCTATGAATTGTTTTTGCATCACTCGAGGTTGCCTCGCTCATTCTTTTTGATGCTCTGCCCGTAGGCGCACACAATGCACATTTTAAGCCAAAATGTGCAAAAATTTGTAAAACCGCCTTTATTACAGTTGTTTTACCTGTACCAGGTCCGCCTGTTAAAACAGTTACCCCATTTAAAACACATTGAAGTATTGCCTTTTTTTGCATTTTAGCATATTCAATTCCGTTTTCTAGCTCTATTCGATTTATAATATGCTCTATATTTCCACCGTCTAAATAAATAGCTCTTTTATTGAGATCAGTTAGCTTTCGTGCAATATATTCCTCTGCTTGGTATAGACTTTTTAAGGATATTTCCTTTTCGTTTTTCTCTATATGTACAAAATCAAGCACAGTGCCATTATTAATAAGCTCGCTTACTTTATCCTTGCCTACATTAAGTAGCTTGGATACTCCATCACATAGCTTATCCTCACTAACATATGTATGTCCGTCACGAGAGGCAAATATATTAAGCACATATTTTATTCCACTGATAATTCTTTCCTTACTTTCTGGATTTATGCCTAGTCCCATTGCAATTTCGTCTGCTCTTTTAAAGCCTATTCCAAAATCAGTTGTACATAAGGTATATGGGTTTTCCTTTATTATACCTAAAGCGTTTCTACCCCACTTTTTATATACCTTTACAGCAGTATTTGACGATATTGTTCCATTACAAAAGGTTAAAATTTCTCTAACATCAGATTTTTCCTTAAAATCAATGCTGATTTCATATGCTTTTTTTCGTGATATTCCCCTTATATTTACCAGCCAATCGGGGTGATTTGCTATAACATCAAAGCTATCCTCGCCGTATTGCTCAACAATTTTTTGGGCAATTTTCGCCCCTATACCCTTTACTGCGCCAGAGGCTAAATATCTTAATATTTCATTCTTTTTTTGAGGTAGAATTTTTTTATATTCCTCTACCTTAAATTGCTGTCCGTATTCCTTGCTTGTAATCCATGTGCCAGTTGCATCTATTCCCTCACCGACAGATATATATGGCATTACTCCAACGGCAGTTACAAGCTTACCAGTGTCAGCCTCTACATCACAAACACTATACCAATTATCTACATTTTGAAATATTAGCTTAACAACCGTACCCTTTAGCTGCTCCATAGTATTACTGACACCTCCTTCGTAATCTAAATAATATTTTAGCATAATAATGTAATTATTGCAACAAAAAGCACGCAAAATTTGCGTGCTTTTTGTTAGTTATCAAGATATACTGATTTTAAAAATTCTAGGCTATTATTTAAATATTCTCTTGTATATTCAACCTGAGCCTGCCATGTTTTCAAATTCCCTGTTTCTCCAGAATTTGGCCACACATATGTGCCTAAAATTTTCCATTTTTCGAAATTCCTTAAAAAGGATTCTTCATATGAATAAACATATTCGTAACAACCATCAAGAGTGTCTTTAATTCTAGATAAATTATTGTCAAGTTCGCTAGCTACAAGGTCTACAAATTCCTTATGATTTAAAAGATTATTAAACCATGTGTTTTCTTGCTTAGCCCATAATGTATCGTAATTATCTGCTCCGTGCACATTTCCTGTTATTCCAAGGCTTCTATCAAAATCCCATACAGGACCACACTGTAGCTTGCCACCTGCATCCTTATACATATAAAAGCTCGCAAAGCCCACATCTACGCAGTTAAATAGCTCAAATACCAAATATGCCTGTGCAAAGGATTTTGTGTCTATAAGCTCCTCGATTTTTGCGTAATCGTCGCTTGATACAGCATCTAGACATCTTTCTAGATATGCTTTAATAAATTCTGTGTGCTCCTCGGTAAACAGGCTATCATCCGTATCGGGAGATTTGATGGCATAAAATTCCTCGTTTACATAAAAGCCGTATCCGTTCTCTCGTCCGTCAAGCTCTATTAAATATCCTGTGTCTATTTCGCTATTATCAGCGATATCTACACGATTTTCGTGTACCTCTATTTGTTCACATAGCAAATATACACCTACATATTCTCCGTTTAAATATAAGTCAACATACTGCGTGGTGCTAGTACATTTTTGAGTGTCAAAAACTGAAGCTACAGAATATGCAAGATAATTTCTTATAAGGCTCAAATCTGTATGATTTGCGATTAGTGTCCAATCCTTAGCCTCTCCGTTATCAAATAGATTAGTTGGCTTGTCAAATTTTATTCTATAGGGCTTTTTAGGGCTGTCCCACGAGGTATTTCCTCGCCCTCTTATTTTCGCTAATGCATTTTCTAGAGTATTTTCCTTAATGGTATTATCTATTGTAACAAAGCAATTTATATAAATTTCCTTTGATGAAACAGGTTCATTATTTTCTGTTTCAATTGATATAACGGGCAAGCCCTCAATCAATCTTTCAAAAATTGCATAAATCACCATACTGTCATTCGGCTTTAATGTTAAGGATTGAGTTGTATCACCTGTTGACCAACCAATAAATTTATAGCCAACCTTTGGGATAGCATACACTTGTGCTGTTGACATTCCCTCGTATATTGTTTGTTTTAATCTACCTGTAATTTCTACCTCGCTTGTATTACAGGTAAATTCAATATTTAATAGCTTTTTAAATAAGGCCGTAAAAACCTTATTTTCAGTAGCTTCATCGTTTCTAGCAATTGATTTTACACCGTCATCCCAGCCAACAAAGCGATAGCCTTCATTTGCAAAAGCCTGCACCTGTGTGGTATTTACCTTTCCCTCGCCAATTTGAGTTGACGCTCCAATAATCGTTCCACCCTCGCTTGCCTTGTATTCTACTGTGATATATGTAATTTTTTCAAAAAATGCTGTAAAGCTACTGCTTTTAGATAGTGTATCCTGTCTAGTTGTTTCAGTTTTTCCATCACTCCAGCCAACAAAACGATATCCCTCATTTGCTATAGCAGTTACTTGTAGAAACTCAACCTTTTCTTCTGTTGATATAACAGTCTGAGTTGCATTTTCACTTATGTATCCACCATCATTCGCTGAATACTCTACCTTAATTTCTCTTTTCATATCACAGTAATAAAGCAGTAAAACAAAAAGTAAAATTAATGCTGTGACAAATATATACTTAAATTTTAAATTATTTTTCATTTTTCAAAGCAATAATTGCATCAATATTATCATAGATAAACTGTTGCGCCTGTTCATTATATAGAACTGCGATATATTTTCCGTATTGGCTATTTCTTTCTTCAGTAAAAATCCCTATGTCCCTACCATATGATGTTGGGATTTTTCTATTTTTACCATTAGGTTGAGCAGAGATTTCTAAAAAACCACTTTCTAAAAGCCAATTGTTAATAGTATTTGCAGTAATTTTATTAGTTGTTTCTAAATTAATTAGTGAATTCAAATACTTAGAAATTTCCGAAACAGATAATGGCATTTTAGAAATGGATATTTTTGCTCTTTCTTCCTCGGTTAGACGAAAGCTTTGTTTACTCTTTCTTATCGGTATAGACGTTGTAATTCCGCCATTGTCAATTACCTGACGAAGTATGTCAGACACATAGAAAAAGCATCTAGATAAGCGAACGTTATTTACAATATCATTTTCTGGAATGCTTTCATCATTTAAAGGATTTATTCCATTTGCTAGCTTGTCAATAAATGATTTTGCATACTCTATTTTTTCAAGCTCGGTCATATATTAACACCTCTTTTTATAGTATATTTATATTCTAACACAAATAAATATATTTTGCAAATCTATTTGTTAATGAATAACCCCAAGCTCCGAAGAGCCTGGGTGTTGAATATATTATTCAATTAATTTTTGATTAATGTGACCTGTGGCCGCCCCCCAAAAGGGGTGGGGTTAATTACATATCATCGCCAAAGCCCATGTCAACGTCTTGGTTTGGGTCATTTGATGTTGTAATAACATCATTTGCCATAGCAACCATAAGCTCTACTTCTGGTGTTGCGTACTTCATTGAAATAATCCTCCTTTCATAGTATGAATAAAATCATATATGTATAATTTTATTTTCCTGCATAAGCTGCTACTGACTTACCATAGTTGTAAATCTTTTCAAGCATTGCCTGTTGTTCTGCATTCTTTTTATCATAGTTAACAGCAATAAATGTATTTACTGATACATAAATTGTGCTACCGATTTGATTTCCATCAGCATCATAGAATCTTGCTGAAACCTCTTCGTTATATGCAAGCACCTTAATACCTTCAACAGTTAAGTTATATCTTCCTGTTGCAGGGTCCTTTACTGCGACTTCTGATAAATTATACACAATTCCTGTATCTACTCCTGCAACTGATACCTTTGCAGTAATGCCTGTTAAATCTGTTGCTTCGAATTGTAATTGAAGCTTAGTTGAGTTACCTAATAACAAACCATAATTTTTCCAGTTTACATTTGAATAATCAAACTCTGTTCTATCAACCCATCCTTTTACAACATCATCAGTTGATGGCTTAATAAATGTTGTTGGGGTTAATACACAACCTTGTGCTGTTGCTAAAGTTGTAGCCAACTCCGCTTCGCTAGCTTTATGTCCCATATAAATTTGTGACTGTGCACCAAGTGCAAGGATATCAGATATCATTGTTACTTGTTTTTCGTCATTGTTCGCAACTGCTTTTTTGAATTTGCTTACAAGATATTGTAATACTGTATATGAAGGAACCTCGTATGCTGATTCAATACCATTAGCATCTCAGGCATAAGCGATTATTTGCATTTTATCTGTCATAAATTGAGGCTTTGTACCTGTATACTTATACGCATATCTTCCTGCACTATTAAGCTTGCATTCTGTGATTATTTGCTCTGTTCCGTCGATTTCAATATATTTCGCTATAACATATGAGCCCTCTACCTTTAAGCTTGATGGTATCAATACATTATATTCAGTATCGGTAATGGTATAGTTTGGGCGACTAGGAATACGAAGCTCTCCATCGCTGTTTATTTCGGATTTTAAATCAAGACCGAGCTTTGATAGATATTCTCTATTCGCTTCATCACTGCAAATGTCATTTACCG